>USJP01000263.1 GCA_900555105.1 uncultured Coriobacteriaceae bacterium
CGTCTAGTGGCCTAGGACGTCTCCCTTTCAAGGCGAAGATCGCGGGTTCGAATCCCGCTGGGGGCACCATTTGCCTCTTAAAAAGCCCGCAACGCGCATGCGCTGCGGGCTTTTTTTGTTTGTGCCCGCTTCAGGGATGCCCTTGTTGTGCGATGTGGGCGCCCAGCCCTTGTGAGTCGCTCGCTTTGAGGGATGATGATGCAAACGTCTGTGTGCGGGGTGGATCTGTCGTCTGCCCCGTGCTGTGCGAAAGGGGTATGACCATGATCACGTCAATGACGCGCCGCGAGATGCTTGCTGGCGGCCTGATGGCCCTTGCTTGCGCGGGAACCGCATCGGCCTTTGCCGACGAGGCGAAGTCTGAATCGCTCGCCGATACGGTCTCCAAGCTTGTCGCCTGCCCGGTAAACCTCACGGAAGACCAGCTCGACGACGCCATTGCCGCCTACACCTACGATGGCAAGGCCACCGAGATCACGGCGCGCATGGTCATCGAGGACGCCACGAACATCGAGCAGCGCAAGAACGATGACGGCACCTACTCCACTCCCAGCACCGAGGACATCCTTACCTACGTGCGCAACGAGATCTTGCGCACCCTTGTGCAGGCCAACGGCATCGAAGTGAGCGACGATGAGGTCTCTGCCTACATGCTGAACACCTTGGGGGCTCAGGACTTCGCCACGGTGGCCAACTACTACGGTCTCGATGAGGAAAAGGCCAAGACCATCATCACCGAGGGTGCCGCAGTGGCCAAGCTGCGCGACACGGTGAGCGGCTCGATCGGTTCGTCTCCCCAGGCGCCTGAGTCTCCTGCCGACGGCGACAACTCTGCCGCCAATGCCGACTATGCCGCCTACATCGTGGAGCTTGCCGGCAGTGATTGGGACGCTGAGAACAAGACGTGGGCCGACGGCAGCCCCTATGCAAGCGCTCTTGAGGCCTACGACTTCAATGGTGAGCTGGCAAACTACCAGATGGCCTTTGCGGCATATAGCGTTGCCTCCCAGCTGTACGGCCAGGCTTCCTCTGCCCAGTACAGCGCCTGGCAGTCCTACACCAACGAGTATTTCGGCACGGCGACCCTTACCGTACTTTCGCTCAAGGCGTAGTCGGCCTCAAGGTTTCCTGTCCTGTGATTTGTGGAGTAAGAGTAGGAAAGCCCCGCGCGAGGGTCATTTCGCATTGACACTCAGGAGCCTTCCTCATAGACTCTTTTAGTTCACTTTCGCAGAGCCCCGTGAAACCTCTGTTTCAGTGACAAATCCTATGCGAGTATGAGTTGGAGGAGTTTTACGTGAAGACCACGTACTACGCCAAGCCCGGTGAAGTCGAGCGCGAGTGGCTGCTCATTGACGCTGCCGAGGGCAAGAATGGCGGCATGATTCTCGGTCGTCTGGCCGCTCAGGTTGCTGCTATCCTGCGCGGCAAGCACAAGCCGACCTTTACCCCCCATGTCGACACGGGTGACTTCGTTGTCATCGTCAACGCCGACAAGGTGCGCCTCTCTGGCAACAAGGAAGAGGAAAAGGTCTGGTACCGTTACACCGGTTACATCGGTGGCCTCAAGAAGGAGACCTGGAAGGAGGCCATGGAGAAGCACCCCGAGCGCATCGTTGAGCGCGCTGTCAAGGGCATGCTCCCCCACAGCTCCCTCGGCCGCAAGCAGTTCACCAAGCTCAAGGTGTACGCTGGCCCCGAGCATCCCCACCAGGCCCAGAACCCTCGCAAGATTTCCGTGGAGGCGTAACCGATGAGCAACGAAGCCATTTACTGGGGCACCGGCCGTCGTAAGAACGCCGTCGCCCGTGTTCACATCGTTCCCGGCACCGGTAAGGTCACCGTCAACAAGCGCGACGCTGTCGAGTACTTCGGCCGTCAGCAGCTCGTCGACATGGCCCTGATGCCCCTCAAGGTCACCGAGACCGAGGGCCACTTCGACGTCATCGCCCTGTGCGACGGCGGCGGCATCTCCGGTCAGGCCGGCGCTCTGCGTCTGGGCATTGCCCGCGCCCTTCTCGAGGCTGGCGACTACCGTCCCGTCCTCAAGAAGGCTGGCTACCTCACCCGCGACGCCCGCGTGGTCGAGCGTAAGAAGTACGGCCTCAAGAAGGCTCGTAAGCGCCCGCAGTTCTCCAAGCGCTAAGTTTTACCTCCAGCTTTTGTGTACAAGAGGAGCCTCACCTTGTGTGGGGCTCCTTTTTTGTTTCCTGCTCGGGTCGTCCACGTCGAAGTGGCGTGTACTCGCCCCATAGTCGGTGGGCGGTTTGCGTTGGGCTGATACAATCAATCAGTTATGGCGTCTGTTTCGCCATCCTGTTTGTATGCAACGCGCACGCTCTAAAGGAGGTGCCCCATGTGCGGCATTGTCGGATATGTAGGCCATGATCAGGCTCAACCGTTTCTTCTCCAGGGTCTTGAGGCACTTGAGTATCGCGGGTACGACTCGGCGGGTTTGGCCGTCGTCTCGCAAGACAAGGTTCTTCGCAGCATTCGCCGCAAGGGCCGCGTGAAGGTGCTTGAGGAGGCGGCTCAGGCAGATCCCATGCCGGGCTGCACCGGCATCGCCCATACGCGTTGGGCCACGCACGGCATTCCGTCCGAGCGCAACGCCCATCCCTTCCGTGACTGCTCGGGCAACTTTGCCGTCGTGCACAACGGCATCATCGAAAACCACGCCCAGCTGCGCGAGCGTCTCGTGAGCGAGGGCCATTGCTTTACGAGCGACACCGACACCGAGGTGGTCGTTCACCTTGTCGAGGCAGCCTACGAGGGCGACCTCATGGCCGCTGTGCAGCAGGCGGTCTCGCAGGTCGAGGGCGCCTACGCGCTCGCCGTCGTATGTGCCGAGCTTCCGGGTGAGGTCGTCGTCGCGCGCAAGGGATCTCCTTTGGTGCTTGCGAGCACGGAAGGCTGCTGCGCGTGCGCCTCTGACCTCACGGTGCTCCTCGGCATGACGCATGACATGATCATGCTGGCAGACGGCCAGGTCGGCCGTATGCGCGCCGATGGCACCATTGAGCTTGTCGATGCCCAGGGCGTCCCTGTCACCCCTGAGGTCCTCCATGTCGACTGGGACGCCTCCTCGGCGAGCCTGGGCGGTTGGCCTGATTTCATGGCCAAGGAGATCTCCGAGCAGCCCCAGGCCATCGAGCGCTTGCTCGAGGGCAGACTTACGCCGCAGGGCGTCACGCTTGACGAGCTTGACATCACCGACGAGGAGCTCGCCGGTCTCGACCAGGTCTACATCGTTGCCTGCGGCACCTCCTACCATGCGGGCCTCTACGCCAAGCGCCTCATCGAGTCGTGGGCGCGCCTGCGTGTCGAGGTTGATGTGGCAAGCGAGTTCAACTACCGCGACGTGCTCGTCAA
>USJP01000264.1 GCA_900555105.1 uncultured Coriobacteriaceae bacterium
CGCCGCGCTGCGCCACACGAGCGATGAGCTCGTAATCCGTGCTGTCGCCCAACACGTCGTCGAGCATCGTGACGCAACACTGCGGGGCAACGAGACTCGCCGTCGTGCCGTCGGCCAACGTCACCTTGCCGAAAATTGCACGCTCAAGCACTGCCTGCGCCTCTTCCACGCGGTTGGCATAGAGCAACAGCTCGGCCTCCTTGTCGTAACCACGCTCATCGCGCGGCAGGCAGCGCTGATAGTCACGCGCCACGGCAAGAGCGTCGTTAAGCACGCCCTCAATGAGAGCAGGGTCGCACGAGTACAGGTACGCCTGGTAGTACTCGATGGTGAAGATGAAAAGGCGCCAGTTCCAAATGGCCTGAGGGATACGGCGAGCACGTTCGAGCAGCTCAGCACATGTGTCGAACTGCGCGCAGCCGTTTGCGGCCTGAAGGGCAGCCGAGATGAGGTCGACGTTGTAGGGATAGAGCTCCAAGGCACGGCGCGACAGCTTGAGCGCGGTGAAATAGTCGCCGGCGCACAGGTAGGAGTTCATGTAGTTGAAGAACTCAGTCGCAGTGCCGAAGACGTCGTTGCCCGGGTCGAGCACGCTGCGGGCGGCCTTGCGGAAGTACTCCCCTCCTCCCATGCGGCCCTCGGGCCCGTCGACGCACGACTCGGCCTCCTTGACCGACATGAACCTGGGCAGGTCGGCAGCGCACTCATCGTCGCAAACAGCATTCGAGTCGACATGGGCGGCCGACATGGATTTGAGCAGTTCAGCGAAATCGTCCATGGATGCAATTCCTCTCGCAAAGTTAATGGGCCAACAGAAGGCCAACGTCGGGGCACATCATAATGCGATTAAACCCTGAGATGCCGACAAGTCCCGTCAAGATCAGGCAGAGCAGGGCCCGGGCCGCATCGCCGTCGGCATAGCGGGTGTAGAACGAGAGTGCACGAGAAAGATTGGCGCCTGCCGGGCGGCCAGACGAAGCGGCGAACAGCGAGGTTGCACAGGAAAAGACCCTGTCGGCGTCTATTGCACCGCCGGCCACAAGTGCCTCGCAGCTGCGTCTCATCGACCGGCACGCAAGGCCCGAGTCGCAGCAGAGCTCCTGGGCAAGCGCCGCCTGCGCTTGAGGAGAAAGACCCTGCTCACAGGCTTGGGTCAGGTCGGCATTCAAGGCAGGCGCTCCTAGTAGTCGCGCGGGAACAACACACATCAGAATCTCGACGCCGGTCTTGCCAAAGGCGCAGGACTCAAGCAGCTGCACAATACGCGGAAGGCCAATCTCCTCGCATGACGCAGTGGCCATACACACATGAGAATCACAGCCGGCCCCAACAGCAGAAGTGCACGTTTGTGCAGGCAACGCGGCATTGTGGGCAGCGCCAGGCTCATGCCCCATCGCGCGGGCAACAGGCGCCACCGTGTCGGTTGTGCGCCCCGCTGCAACCATTGCGGGCCCGTCTATGCCACGCTTGCAATCGACTCCGCGCGTGGCCGCAGCCGCGAGGTCGCAAGCAACATGGCGCTCCGTCGAGCAAGTCTCGCTAGCCTCCCCGCTCCGCACACTCTCTCGCGACGCCGAATCGTCAAGCTTCCCCACCTTGTTGTAGGGCCGCGCCGTCTCGACGATCGCCTCCATCACGCGCTCGAGACCCTCAGCGACCTCACGGTCGTCGGCATCGGGACGGATGTTCTCCACAAGGGCCTTGACCTGCGGTGTGTAGGCGTTACTGGCCTCAAGGGACTGCTGCACTTTGAGCAGCGCCCCGTAATGAGACACATGGCTCTCGTCGGCGTACTTGCGAAACGCTCGGCAGTATTCCTTGGGACCGAAGCCGCTCGGCCAGGGTCGGTTGCGCTTGTAGATGTCGTCGACGTTGACGGGCGGCAGACTACCGCACGAGGGAGCACCCGCCTGTCCCGGCGCCGCTTCATCGCCCAGCATGGCCCCAAGCTCGCGGCCAAGTGCGCCCCACGTTTTCATGCGGCCGCCGGCCAAGTCATACAGCACGCGCAGCGCGGCGCTGTTCGTCATGATCGGATCGGTGCGCTTGCTCTTGTCTGTGCACCCCATCTTATATATACCTTCCCGTGACGCTCTCGGGGCAGGCCGCCACCTGCTCGGGAGTTCCCGCGCACACAATGCGTCCGCCGAGGACGCCGCCGCCCGGTCCCATGTCCACGATGTAGTCAGCGTTGCGGATGACGTCGAGGTCGTGCTCGATGACGATGACAGTGGCTCCAGCCTGCACGAGACGGTCAAACACGCCAAGCAGCACCTGCACGTCAAGCGGATGCAGGCCGATGGTGGGTTCGTCGAACACGAAGACGGCACCGGCCTGCGCCCGGCCCATCTCGCTGGCAAGCTTGAGACGCTGGGCCTCGCCGCCCGACAGAGCAGGCGTGGGCTCGCCGAGCGTGAGATAGCCCAAGCCCAGGTCATGCAAGGTCTGCAGGCGGGTCGTGACCTTCTTGATGCCCAGGCATGCGTCAAGCGCCTCATCCACGCTCAACTCCATGAGCTGGGGCAACGTGAAGAGCGCCCCACCGTCGCAACCTCGGTGAATATGCCAGGCCGCCTCGGCATAGCGCGAACCGCGGCAATCGGGGCACTCGATGTCCACGTCAGGCAGGAACTGCACGTCGAGCGAGATGGAACCTGTGCCGTCGCAGGTAGGACAGCGCAGCGATCCCGTGTTGTACGAGAAATCTCCCGCCTTGAGCCCGGCAACCTTCGCCTCGTCGGTGCGGGCGAAGGCGCGGCGCAGCTCGTCGTGCACGTCGGCATAGGTCGCAACCGTGGAGCGCACGTTGGCACCGATGGGCGTGGCGTCGATAAGTTCAGCTCGCATGATGCCCTCGGCGTCGATTGCGCGCACATGGGAAGGCAGCGGCTCCCCCGCCGCAGCGGCTTTGAGCGCGGGCACGAGCGTCTCAAGCACGAGGGTCGTCTTGCCCGAGCCCGACACGCCGGTCACGGCAATAAGCCTGCCACGCGGAATGTCCACGCTGAGGGGGTGCACGGTGTGCAGGGCGCCCGTCTCCAGGTGAATGGTCCCCGCATCGAACATCTCGGAAACAGCCACGCGATTGCGCGCATACATATGCATATCTTCATGCAAGAAGGGTGCGATGCGGCTCTCAGGGCACGCGGCAACGTCTTTCACCGTGCCTTGGGCGATGACATGGCCACCGCCTGCGCCTGCCACCGGGCCCATCTCCACCAGGTGGTCGCACGCGGCAAGCACATGCGTGTCATGGTCGACCACGACGACGGAGTTGCCGTCGGCCACCAGATCGTGCATCACGCCGGTCAATCCAACAATATTGGAGGGGTGCAGACCGATGGAGGGCTCGTCCAGCACATA
>USJP01000265.1 GCA_900555105.1 uncultured Coriobacteriaceae bacterium
AATTCAGAACACCATCAGCAACCTCTGAGCGTCCCTCGTACGAATGGCGAACGCTGGTGCCGGCCAGTCCGGCACGATTCGCAAGGAATTCCTCATCGCGACCAACAAGAAGAGCCGCCGCCGGCGAGGCAGAGGCACGAATGAGCTCCTGACGCCGCATGGCAGCCTGTGCATCTACGCCGGGCCCAATAACAGGTGCGACATAATCCTGACGCTTAACTTGAGGTGCAGGCTGAGCCTTTGTGGCAATCAGAGAAACAAAGTCGTCCGTCGAGAGACCCTCTTCACGTGCAGGCTGTTGCTGTTCAGGCGCGCGCAATTCACTCAGCGCGACACCTTGCCAATCATCACGCTCGACGAGCGGGTCGGCCGCCAGGTCGTTGTGACGAACGGGCGACACGCCATCGATGACATCCATCCCAGAAAAGTCAAGATGGCTGCTCGGTACCGTTACGCGGTGCACATTGCCAGAGCCCATAGCAAGAACCCGTGCCGTCGTGACAAAATCCGAGGCGCTTTCATCATTGGAAGAAGCGCAGTTGAACGGCATTGTAAGGTCGGTTTGAGCATACGCCTCGCGAGCCGCATGGCCTTTTCCTTCAAGGTGAGGAACGCCGCCGCCTGGACCCTTATCGGGGTCATCGTCGGGGTGGGCTGAGCCAAACCTTGCCGGCTCCAAAGCGCCAAGAGATGCGGCGTATCCCGCGGCAAAACCCTCAAGCTCATCATAATCGTCACTATCACACAGCGACACGGTGCCGTGAGACGTTGGGGCATCCACCTTTTTGACAGGTTGGTCGAAAATGGCGCTCTCATCATCAAGAACAAATTCACGTGCCTGGTCGTATGAAACCGGATTGCCCGACGCACTGTCGACCAGGGCAATAAAAGATGCCGTGTCCTCGATAGATGCAGCGCTTTCATTCTGCGTTGCGTTAAAAATCATGGGAGATGACTCCGCTACCATCGCATCGCTACGAGCCTCATGGTTTGATGAAGCATTGTGCGAATTCTTTTTTCGGATAAGAGAAAAGGCAGCCGCAAATACGCCCATTCCCAAGAAGGCGGCGCCAGCCCCGAGAGCATAAGGAACAACGGGGAGAATACTTTGCGATGCATCGGTCACGACCGACGCGATACCCTGCTGTGCGAGAGAGTCCTCGATCTGACCGACAATCTGCGCCGTGGATTGGCCGGCCGCCTGCGAGAGCTCCTCGAGCTGGGCGGAACTTACGGCCGCGCTCATCATGGTTTGCTCGGCAGTTTGGACGGGCTGAACGACAGGTTCGGCGAATGCTTGAGGACAAAGAATTCCAATGCCCAAAACGCAGACAAGGCCAGCCGCGCAGAGAACGCGGCGACCCGCACCAAACAACGGTTGAGAACGTTTCAAGATGCGACTCCGTTGCTCATGGCTTGTTGCGGCACAGTGGATACGACAAAAAACATCCTTAAGCATACCGTTTTACCAGCTTAAACACAATATTGTATTACCAAGGCATTGAGACTTTCCAAAAACACGCACGGCCGCCCGCAGGCGGCCGTGCTGAAAAGCTCAAGTATGGGCAAAGCCAGATGGACGATTACAAATCACCCATGTAGTCGTTGCCCTGGGCCTTCTTTGCGGCACGAAGGAGGAACTCCTCGTTGTTGGCAGTAGCACGAAGGGCCTTGATGAGGGAGTTCATCGCACGCTCGTTGTTGTTCATGTTCGCGAGCACGCGACGGACACCCCACACAAGCGGGGCACTTGCCGGGTCGAGAAGCAGCTCTTCCTTGCGGGTACCCGACGAGACGGGGTCGACGGCGGGGAAAACCCTGCGATCGGCCAGGTCGCGATCGAGCTTGAGCTCCATGTTGCCCGTACCCTTGAACTCCTCGAAAATGACCTCATCCATCTTGGAACCGGTGTCCACGAGGGCAGAGGCGAGAATGGTAAGAGAGCCACCGTTCTCAATGTTGCGAGCAGCGCCCAAGAAGCGCTTGGGCGGGTACAGAGCCGTGGAGTCAACACCGCCCGACAGGATGCGGCCAGAGGCGGGCTGCGCAAGGTTGTACGCACGCGCAAGACGCGTGATGGAGTCAAGCAGGATTACAACGTCCTCTCCCTGCTCAACGAGCCTCTTCGCACGCTCGATGACAAGCTCGGATACCGTGATGTGATTCTCACAGGGCATGTCAAACGTCGAGGCAACGACCTCACCGTGGATGGAGCGCTGCATGTCGGTAACTTCCTCGGGGCGCTCGTCCACCAGAAGGCAGATGAGATGGACCTCGGGGTTGTTGGCAGAGATGGACTCGGCGATCTTTTTGAGCACCGTAGTCTTGCCAGCCTTGGGGGGCGAAACGATCAGGCCACGCTGACCCTTGCCGATGGGGGCAACCAAGTCGATGACGCGACCGAGAATGGAGTCCTTGCCATGCTCCATGCGCAACGGCTCGCTCGGGAAAACAGGCGTGAGATCGCCGAAGCGGGGGCGTGTACGCAGCTCCTCGGGATTCTTGCCATTGACCAGGGAGATTTTGCAAACGCCGGGGCGCTTCTCACCGGGACGCGCGACCTTTGCCGTACCGCTGAGCATGTCGCCGCGGCGCAGGCCGTTGATGCGAATGAGGGCGGCAGGCATGAACAGGTCGGAATCGCTGGCCAAGTATCCCTTGGTGCGCACGATGCCCGAGCCGTCGTTGGAAAGTTCAAGCACGCCGTTGAAGTCGAAGAAGCCCTCCTGGCGGTACATTTCATCATAAACCGCCTGGACAAGGGAGGCGCTGGCGACCCCGTCATGGGCAATCGACAACTCATCGGCCTTGGCAAGGAGGTCCTCCTCAGCCAGGGCGGCAAGCTCTTCAAGCGAAAGGGACGGACCGGTCACGTACTCGCGCTCGCGACGGCCGTTACGATCGCGACGGTCATTCTTGCCGTACTTCTTCTCGAACTTCTCACGGCCGCGGTCGGGTCGATCGGAGTACTGCTGTTTGCCCTGCTGCGGGCGCTGGGAACGAGAGTCATCGGAAGGCTTGCTGTCACGGCCTGCCTCACGAGCGCGCGGCTGAGCAGCACGATCGTCACCGCGTGTCTCACTTCTGCGATCGTGACGGCGGCGGCGCGAGCCATAGCCTTCGGAGACTTCCTGCGATGCGGGAGCTTCGGCCTTGGAGGAAACGTCCTCTTGAGCAGGCGCCTGCTGCGCAGTGGCAGAAGCGGAAACAGCCTGAGCTTCGCCTTCCTGGGA
Source organism: uncultured Coriobacteriaceae bacterium (assembly GCA_900555105.1). Lineage (GTDB taxonomy): Bacteria > Actinomycetota > Coriobacteriia > Coriobacteriales > UMGS124 > UMGS124. Next base: position 3,234 of record USJP01000265.1, read on the forward strand.
GGTCTGAGAGACTTGCGCATCTTCTTTGGACTTCTCCTCGCGCAAGGAAGCCTCGACGACAGGGGCGAGCGCAGGGGCCTTCTTGCGAGGGGCTGCTCCCCTCAGGACCTTTGCCGCCGCCCGGGCAA
>USJP01000266.1 GCA_900555105.1 uncultured Coriobacteriaceae bacterium
GAAGGATACCGAAATCGGCATTGTCTGCAATACATAGAGCAGAAAGGTTGACACCTTCTTTTGCAAGAACTTCAGTCACCTCTGTGAGGCGACCGGACTTGTTCTCCAGAAAAATGGAAAGTTGTTTTGCTACCATAGGTTTATTTACGATTTGACAATTTACGATTTACCATGTACAATCTACAATTGGGCGATTTACAATTTGCGGTTGTCGATGACGCGCTTGGCCTTGCCCTCGGAGCGCGGGATGCTCATGGGCTCGACGATCTTCACCTTGACGCCAATCGAAAGGGCGCTCTTGAGCTTGTCCTGAATCTGCTTCTGGACGGCCGTGATGGCGCTGATCTCGTCGAAATCGAAGCCTTGCTCGGGCTCGACCTTGAGCGTGACGGCGTCGAGTGCGCCCTGGCGGGTAAGCTCGATCTGGTACCAGGAGCTGACCTGCGGGAACGTTTTCATGACGTCCTCGATCTGCGAGGGGAAGACGTTGACGCCACGGATGATGAGCATGTCGTCGGTGCGGCCGTGCAGGCGGTCGATGCGACGGTGCGTGCGGCCGCAGGCGCACTCGCCGGGGATGATACGCGTGATGTCGCGCGTGCGGTAGCGTATGACGGGGGTGGCCTCACGGTCGGTCGTGGTGATCACGAGCTCGCCCCACTCACCATCGGGCAGAACCTCGCCGGTGGCGGGGTCGATGATCTCGGCAATGAAGTGATCCTCGGCCAGGTGCAGGCCGTTCTGCTCCATGCACTCGATGGCAACGCCGGGGCCCATGGTCTCGGTCAGGCCGTAGACGTCGAGCACCTTGTAGTTGAGCTTACGCTCGAGCTCGCCGCGGAAGTGGTCGGAGAAGGCCTCGGCGCCATGGATGCCGGCGCGCAGGTGGAACTCCTTGGCGGGGTCGATGCCCATGGCGATGGCCGTGTCGGCGATGTGCATGGCGTAAGAGGGCGTGCAGCACAGGATGGTGGAACCCATCTCGCGCAGTATGCGAATCTGACGCTCGGTGTTGCCCGCGCTCATGGGGATGGTGGTGCAGCCGGCCTTCATGCAGCCGTAATGGGCGCCCAGACCGCCCGTGAACAGGCCGTAGCCGTAGCACACGTGGCAGATGTCGTCCTCGCCGCCGTCGGCATACTCGATGCCGCGGGCAAAGCAGTCGCTCCAAATGTCGATGTCATGCTCGGTGTAGCCGCCCACGGTGGCGATGCCGGTGGTGCCGGAGGACATGTGAATCTCGCGTACGTCTTTCATGGGCACGGCGAACATATTGTAGGGGTAGTTGTCGCGCAGGTCCTGCTTGGTGGTGAAGGGGGCCTTCTGCAAGTCGGCCAGCGTCTGCACCGCGTAGGGGTCGAAGCCCGCCTCGTCAAAGAGGTTCTTATAAAACGGAACGTTCTCGTAGACGTTGACGACAGTCTTCTTCAGGCCCTCGAGCTGAATCTGCTCAATCTGCTCGTGGGGCATATGCAGAATCTCGTGCTGCTTACCCATGTCGTTAGCCTTTCGCATTACTCAAGTGCTGCATTGCGGTAGCGCCTTACGAGCGCGTAGGCGCATGGTACTCCCGCCAGTGTCCTGCAGTGTTGAAAAAAGGCAAATACCTTGCCAAACGGTATCAATGGCGGTCAAATTAACATATAAGGAAATGTTCAGATACCAAGATGCGGCTATAACACGGTGTGATATCTAAGACGTCTCTATGCAATGGCTTTCCTGCGCGGCGCCCAAGTGCGTGGGGCGAAGGAGTATATACTTTGGCCCGACTGATACACACGGAAAGGTACGGTGCGCATATGGCTGACGAGAGCATGCTGGTTGATGAGCTTGATGGCGAGGAAGAGGGCTGCTGCTGCGAGCGTCACTGCACGGGCGACATTTCCGACTTTGACTGCTCGGAAATGCCTGACGAGGAGCTGCTCTACGACCTGGCAGACCTGTTCAAGATTTTTGCCGACACCACGCGCATCAAGATTCTCTATGCCCTCATGAAGGAGGGAAAGTCGGTGGGCGCCATCGCCGACGAGGTAGGGGCCTCGCAGAGCGCGGTGTCGCACCAGCTGCGCATCCTCAAGCAGGCCCGCCTCGTGCGCTTCCGCCGCGACGGCAAGCAGGTCGTGTACAGCCTGTCGGATGATCATGTATACACTATGATCGCCCAAGGCATGGTTCACATCTGCGAGTAAACCATGATGTAGAACCTCGTCCGCTTCGTTCCCGGGAGGCTAGAGTACTCCAGTACACGTCGCCTCCCGGCGCCTTGCGGACGAGAACCTACTTTTTGGTGGGCAGCAGAACCTCACGCGCTGCGTTCCGCGGGGCCTCACGCGCGGTGCGCACCTTTGGTGTACATCTAGTACGCATCGGCCCCGCGCGCCTTGCGCGTGAGAACCTGCTTTTAAAGGGCAGAACCTGATGCGCCGCGTTCCACAGGTGCTTACGTACATCTAGTACGCATCGCACCTGTGCGCCTTGCGCATCAGAACCTGCTTTTTAAAAGGCGGAACCTGGCCTGCTGCGTTCCTGGAAGGCAACGTGCGCGGTGCGGGCCTTTGGCCTACTGGAGTACTCTAGGCATCGCGCACGGAGCCAGTCTTGCGACGAGTCCCGTGGAGAACGCGGCGCATCAGGTTCCGCCCTTACAAACGCGGGTTCTGGCCTGCAAGGCGTCGGGAGGCGATGCGTACTAGATGTACGTGAGCCTCCCGAGAACGCAGCAGGCCAGGTTTCGCAACTCACTTCAGGACGGTGGGGTTGAGGCAGTCGGCGGGGTGGCGGGTAAGCACCACATCGATGGCGGCTTGGGTGGCGCGGCGGCGCAGCTCGCGGGCACTTTCTTCTGACCAGTAGGCGGCGTGGGCCGATAGCACCGTGTGCGGCGCGCGCAGAAGGGGATGGTCGTGCTCGACGGGCTCGGTTTCGAAGACGTCGATGCCGGCGCCCCACAAGCGTCCCTCCTCCAATGCCCGGGCCAGCGCCCATGTGTCGATGACCGGGCCGCGCGAGGTGTTCACCACGACGGCAGTGGGCTTCATGAGCGCGATGCGCTCCTCGTCGAGCATATGGCGGGTTTGGGGCGCCAGTGCGCAGCTGAAGCTCACCACGTCGCTTGCACGCAAAAGTTCCTCGTAATCAAGGATGTCGTAGCCCTCGGGGGTGCGGCGGCCCGGCTTGAGCGAGCGCGACCAGCACACCACCTTGAAGCCCAGCCACGCCAGGTCGCCCTCGGCCATGGCGCGGGCGGCGCGTTCGAAGGTAGGCGCGTCGGCGGCGGTAAGGGCGGCAAACAGTTTTCCCAGGTCGTCGGGCGAAACGTGCATGTTACCCTTCAGCGCCTCGGCCGAAAAGCACGG
>USJP01000267.1 GCA_900555105.1 uncultured Coriobacteriaceae bacterium
TGCCCACAAGCGTGGGTTACGGGGCGAGCTTTGGCGGAGTCACCGCCCTGCTGGCCATGCTCAACAGCTGCGCCAGCGGCGTGAGCGTCGTCAACATCGACAACGGCTTTGGGGCCGGCTACCAGGCGAGCCTCATCAACCACCGCCGCTAGCGGCACGTCATCCCGCCGCCGGAAAGGACCATCTCATGAGAAAGACCCTCTATCTCGAATGCGCGTCGGGCATCAGCGGCGACATGGTCGTCGCATCCCTGCTCGATTTGGGGGCCGATGAGCAGCACCTGCGCAAGACGCTCGCAAGTCTGCCGCTCACGGGGTACGAGGTCGTCGTAAGCGAGGTGGCGAAGAACGGTGTGCGCGCCCGCGACTTCGACGTGCGGCTTCAGGCTGAGCTGGAAAACCATGACCATGACATGGCGTGGCTCTACGGCCATCTTGAAGGTGACACCACGTGCGCCCATGCGCACGAGCAGGCCGATGATTCCGGGCACGACCACGATCACTCCCATGCGCATGAGGGTGAGCATTCCCACGAGGGCGCGCACCACCACCATGAGCATCGCAGTCTGGCCGATGTTCTTGCCATCATTGACGCCGGCACGTTGACCCAACGCGCAAGGTACACGGCCCAGCGCGTATTCGAGGTCCTGGCCCAGGCGGAGGCGCAGGCGCACGGCACTACGCCGGAGGAGGTCCACTTCCACGAGGTGGGTGCCGTCGACTCCATCGTCGACATAGTATCGGCGGCCGTGTGTCTCGACGCGCTCGACATCGACGAAGTCGTGGTCCCCTTTCTTTGCGAGGGAAGCGGAACCGTGCGCTGCGCGCATGGCATACTGCCCGTGCCCGTGCCTGCCGTATGCGCCACGGTGGCTCAGCACGGCATCGCCCTGCATGTACTGCCTGTCCAGGGCGAACTCGTCACGCCCACAGGTGCAGCCATCGTGGCTGCAACGCGCACACAGGACAAGCTGCCCGCCGCTTTCCGCATCATCGCGACCGGCGTGGGGGCCGGCAAGCGCGACAACAAGGGAACAAGCGGCATCCTACGCGCGCACCTCATTGAAACGGATGCACCGCAGCACAGCGACGCGCAAGACGACACCACGCCTCGCGAAATCTGGAAGCTCGAGTGTGATGTGGACGACTGCACGGGAGAAGCGCTCGGCTATTGCATGGAAGCGTTGCTCGCAGCGGGTGCAAAAGAGGCCCACTTCGTCCCCGTCTTCACAAAGAAAAACCGCCCCGCGTGGCAGATTCAAGTCATCTGCGACGAGGAGCGGCGCGAGTGCTGCGAGAATATTCTCTTCTTGAACACGACCACCATCGGCGTGAGGCGTCAGCGCATGGAGCGCACGGTGCTTGTACGCAGGTCCTGCAAGGTGGCGACCCCACTTGGCACAGTAGAAGCCAAGACGGTGGAGCTTCCCGGCGGGCAGACGCGCACAATGCCCGAGCACGACAGCCTTGCAGCCCTTGCGCACGCAAGCGGCAAGGGCTACCAGGAAGTTTTGCGCATCGCGCTTGCTAGCATGCCGCCTGAATCACCTTGCGGGCAAGCATAGAGGCCTCGCCCTTTCCACTCTGGGCATCAAATGCGAGACGGTCGATAATTGCCTGGCGCACGGCAGGGTCGATGTCAGCCTGGACAAACTCAACGAGCGCCTGAAGCATCTCAGGGTACTCCTCGTCGCCATGCATGCACTGGATGGCCTCGTCCATGAGCGGCCATGCCTTGCTCGACCACTCCGGGCCGCACATGCCCAGACTCACGAAATAGAGGAACGCATTGAGACGCACGAGGCCCGACTCTTCCTCAAACAGGCAGTCTTCAGCACTCGTAAATGCCTCGGCGACAGCCTCGGGCGCATAGGGCGCGATGTGGGCAAGCGCGTCAAGCGACTCCCAGCGCGTCTGGGCCTCGGGGCGCCCGACGGCGCTCACGAGAACGTCGGCATAGGCGGCAACCTTTTCGGGAACGGAAACGCTTGCCACGGCAAAGGCGTGGGCGGCAATCTGACGCTCCTTACGGCTACGGCCAGAAAGGGCCTGCTGCCACAACTGCATTACCTGCTCTTCGGCTGACATGTCGCTCATAGCTGGCCCCTGATTGACTTGGTTGATGTAGACCTCCCATTTTAGTCAAAAGGGCAGGAAAAAGGCACCTCGCCGCTGGCCCTTGTCTCAAAAACCAAACAAACGGCCAGCAGCGAGGATGCAAACTTAGCGAACGCGACGAGCCAGATAGCAGTGATGGATGCGAGCGTTGCGCTCGAAGTCGCGCGGAATGGTGGAGGCGGTCACATCCTCGAGCTCGATACCGGCCTTGTCGAGCTTCTCAAGGTCGGGCTCAAAACCGCGCAGGTTGCACGAGAAGATAATCGAGCCGGTACGCGTGAGAAGACGCGATGCACCGATGATGAGCTCGGAGTGGTCGACCTGCACGTCAAAGCCGCGCTTGTGCATGCGCGCGGAGTTGGAGAACGTCGGCGGGTCGATGTAGATGAGGTCCCAGCGGTTGCCGGTGCGGCGCTGCTGCGAGATCCACGGCATGACGTCGGCCTGCACGTACTCGTGCATGGGGCCGGAGAAGCCGTTCTGCTCCATGTTGCGCTGCGCCCACGCCAGATACGTCTTGCTCATGTCCACCGTGGTGGTCTGGTATGCGTCACCCGCAGCCGCATAACAGCTGGCAGCGCCGGTGTAGGCAAACAGGTTGAGGAAACGCACGCGGCTGGAACGCTCGGCAATCATCGAGCGCACGATGCGGTGGTCGAGGAAGAGACCGGTGTCGAGGTAGTCGGAGAAGTTGACCTCGAAAAGCAGGCCACCCTCCTCGACAAGGGCCGTGCGACCCTGACGGACGCGCTCGGAGTACTGCGAGCCACCCTTGGAATGACGGCGCACCTTGAGGAAGACGTTCTCGGGGTCAACGCCGAGTACGCGCGGCGTAATGGCGAGCGCGTCGGCCAGACGGCGCTGGGCCAGGTTCTGGTCGATGCCGCGAGGAGCAGCGTACTCGCTCATGACAACCCAACGACCAGGCGTGATGTCGCTGCCCTGGTAGAGGTCGATGCTCACTGCGTAATCGGGCAGGTCGGCGTCGTAGATGCGGTAGCAGCTGATGTTCTCCCTGCGGGCCCACTTGCCTGCAGCCTTGGCAGCCTTGTGCAGGCGTGCCGCAAACTGGTCGGAAGCAGGCACGAGCACGTCGATCTGACCGGCGTCACCGGGAAGGTCGATGGTATGGAAAAGCTGCGGGGCAGGGGCGGCCTGGGCGGCACGGGAGCCCTCGAGGGCCTCGCCCTCAGGCTGAGAAGCGTCCTCGTCCTTGGCGTCGGCGCCGGCCGCGGC
>USJP01000268.1 GCA_900555105.1 uncultured Coriobacteriaceae bacterium
ATGGATATCGCAAACAAGGAAAACGGAATGGTTATAGGTACAGAGAGATTTGTTTATGGGGTAAGTGGCACTCTATGTCCAAGAGTCAACCGGCACTTGCATCGACGGCGCCATCATGCGAGCGCTCCATGAGCGACTTCATCGAGGAGGAGATCGAGCGCATCCAGAAAAAGCACGCGGAAAGCACGGGAGCGAATAGCGAGGGCAGGGCAACCGGGACCCACTGGCTCCCCGTGCACGAAAGGCCACCCTGGGCTGCGGGCTCACTCGCGCCTGAGGCGACCACCCCACGCACGAGGGGTGCTACCTCCAGTCCTGCGCAGCTATGGCAGCGTCGCGAAACTCGAGGTAGCGCAGGAAGTCATCGAGCATCTCTCGACTGGAACGGCTGAGCTTGCCTGCGCGGGCATCGAGCGTTGCCTCCCGAGGCGCATCGATATCCTCACGGCCAACGACCAGATCGATAGAGCAGCCCAGCTTATCGGCCATGGCCCAAGCTGCCTGCAACGGGATGCCGCAATCGGGACCCTCGGAGACGCGCTCATAGCGCGAGTACGTGGAGTTGGGGATGTGCAAAACCTCGGCAAACTCCTTGGCGCAACGATACCCCGCGTCGCAACGTAGTCGCTGCAACGTTCGCTTACTACCCCCATGACCGGATCGAGCGCACGAAGACATAACATTGGCGGATTGCATACCCTACTCCCCTCTCCCGTGCTCAAGCTGAGATCCGGTAAGAATGGCGATACGGTAGCTTCCGCCCCACTCGCCACCAAGGTCAAACGAACCGTGCAGTCGGTCGTACGCATCCATGATCTTGTCAATCGGTATGCGGGCCTCAGGCGCCCGCTTCTCCTGTTCGCGCTCCTCGAGAAACTCCTGAAACGCGGCGCGCATCTGTTCCTCTGTGCCGAATTCGACAAGATCCGAACCCTGCGTGTTAAGCTTGACAAGGAAGACTCACGATTTGCATACATCTGGAGCCGGACGAAATCTGTAAAGCAGGCATTTTCTGGCCCCTCATTGACCTTGGCGATTCAGCATGTTGAGCCACAAACCCGGAGTAAGTATTGGGCGGATGCGTCTACGCCGCCCTTTTGGCTAAGCTTTGGAGCCGCGCTCGTCCAAAAAACACCGCAAGTTTGCGTTTTAATTCCTGCTGGGTGCATAACGGCAATAGGCGCACGACATCTACCTGGGGTGATGTGCGGACCGGGTGGCAGCCTACTGACTCGCGTCGGATTAAAACGCAAACATGCCCGATTTTTCGCAGGCGCCACGGCGCGGCGCGCTTAGGAGAAGTCTCTCACACCCTCTACACTCCCGAATCCCTCGACGAGCTCGATCGCTTCTTGGCGGGAGTGAATCTGCAGCTTGCGGTAGAGGTTGCGCATGTGGGTGCGCACAGTGTTGTCGCTCACGTCGAGCTTGCCGGCGATACCGCGCTGGCTGTACCCCTTGGCAAGAAGAAGCAGCACGTCTGCCTCACGCGCGATCAGGAAGTACTCGCCCGCAATCTTCTCCACGTTCTCGTGGCGCGATTCGCCCGGAGCTGTCTGGGTCGGAAGAATGAGCTGTTCCTCCTCGATGAGGACCTCATGCCGACGGCGTGAACGCGCCTGTCGCTGCAGGTAGAAGTATGCAAGGAGCATGGCATACGTTATCGCGAGCGCGCAGACGAGCAGCGTCGTTACGTTGACCACGCCCTCTTGGTAGACAAACCAGGCAAGGAACGTCGACACCCCCACCGACAGAAACACGCTGGCGCCAAAGACCAGAACGGCAACGGTTTGCTCGGCACTCTTTGCAGGACACGTACGCACGGCCACAACGGGCAGGAACGCAAGAATCGTGAAGAACACCGCGTGCAGAACGGCGGCCGCAACAAGCAGAATCGGCCCAGACAGAACAGGCATGAGTACCGCCATAGTCGCAATCACCGGGAACATCACCTGGTACGGTAGGATGCCCCCATCGCCAAGTGGCTCACTCTTCGCTCCCGACACGAAACGAAACCAGACGAACGCCGCAATGGACGCCCCAAGCATAAGGATGTTGGCAAGGTTGTTGAGGTTCGACTTGTCGTCAATCTCGGCAAGCACCGTGGTGCGCACAAACGAGAAGCCGAAGACGAGTGCCACCATACAGATGGCCTGGGCCCGTATCGGGGAGTCGTCACCGAGCATGGCGCGCAAGCTTACGGGCCCAAGGTCCGATTTGGAATCGGTGCAAGCTCCCTTTACCTCAAGAATGTACAGAGGCACAGACGCAAGCAGCGCAACAACAAGCATCCAAACTCGTGCCGTGTTGGGAAGGGCATATGCAATCAAGCTCAAAAGCGTGGTTGTCAACAACGATATGGGCGCACAGGCCAAAACCGCCTGGCTGCGAGAAATGACGACGCCCCAGGCAAAAAACAGGGCACCCATTGCCGCACCCATCAGGCACGCAGTCCCAATCGAAATGGCAGTCTCGCTCGTTCGCTGCACAGCGGGAACAGACGCCAACACGAGGAGCGCCACGAGGACGACGACGGTCACAAGCACCGCCGCAAAATGGGAAGCGATAAGACGGCGCTTTCCAGGATAGCTCTGAGACCACCTCAACGTGAGCGCGGCGATGACCGCAAACGTGCTCAACGCCTGCGGGGTTGTCTTTACCAGGAGCATGTCGGGAAGCTCAACGCCCAGCAGCTGGGTCCACGGTAGGCCTCCCCAGTTTGTAAGGCCCATGGCAAAGAGCGCGACCCCAAAACCAACGCCCATGCGCAGCATATCCAGCAAGCGATTTCCCCTTCGCATCAAATGCAGTAGATGACCCGTATGCAGGATAACCCCTCACTCACACTCTTTCTCGCATCGATTATGCGAAAGGTTGTTTGTGCAGATAGATATAGTCGGAAGCAACCCGCGGGGGCGGGATTCAAAAGGTAATCGACAGAAGGGGTACGACATGAGTGCATCGCTTAACCGTCGAGACTTCATCAAGGCAGCCGGAGCCACCGGAGCGGCAGTCGCCATGGCCAGCGGCACGACCATCGCACTTGCCGATGAGACGCAGCCCGAGCCGCTTCAGATTATGCCCGGCGACCTCACGGCCCTTGGGGAGGCTCCCGAAATCGCCGAGGCCGACATCGCCCAGACCAAGGACTGCGACATTCTCGTCATCGGCGCAGGCCTCACTGGTCTGTGCGCGGCCCGTTCGGCGGCAGAGGCCGGCGCCAAGGTCATCGTGCTGGAGAAGAATGCTCAGATTGAGATCCACGGCTTCGGGTGCGGTGTCGTAAACAGCACCTTCGCTCTCGATCTCGGCATCGAGGTAGACCCGGCCGCCGCCATGAACGAGTAC
>USJP01000269.1 GCA_900555105.1 uncultured Coriobacteriaceae bacterium
CTACGTGGGCCGCGGGGGCATGGCCTCTACCGACGTCGAGATCCTCAACATCATGATCGGCAAGACGCGTCCTAGCTGCATGTGCTGCTAACTGATTGGCGTGGCGCGTTCTGGCCGTATGTGTCGCTGGCGGACTGGCAAGATGCGCCCCAGTTACATGCGTGCTATCGATTGACCAGGTACACCCCAGCTGCATGTGCTGCTAGCCGGTTGGCAAGACGCGCCCCAGCTGTATGCGCCGCTCGTCGATCGGCGTGACGCGTTCTGCGTGCATGCGCCGCTCATCGATTGGCAAGACGCGCCCCGGCCGCATGCGCCGCCTGCCCGTTTGTCTTCCCATCGGCCCCGTTTGACGATTGCCCCTACTGAAGCACCCTGGTGGCGGTATTGTGCTTTCAGGATGGCGCAATGCTTCTGCCAGGTATGATGCGCTCAGACACGTACTCGGTTGCAGCTATGTGGAGAAATTACCCTTGAAACATACTAGGTAAAAGGGTAATTGACACCAACCCAGTTTCGTTGCATAGTTTGCCCAACCCGCGACGCCAAACGCTTCGGCAAATCAAGCCGCACAGCGCGCGCCGCATCCATTGATTGGAGCATATCATGGCCGACACCTCGATTTTCTCCCAGGGCCTTTCCCGTCGCAGCTTCGTTGCCGCCGGTGCGGCCATCTCCGCAAGCGCCATCCTGGCGCAGTTCGGCATGCCCGATGTTGCACATGCCGCTTCCGACACGTTCATCTATGCCATCGCCGGCGACCCGAGCGTCTCGCCCAACCCCGTCACCACCTCCGACCGCTTCGGCCTCATGACCCTCAAGCTCGTCTACTCGCCCCTGTGGGACATTACCAATGACGGCGTCAAGTACTTCCTCGCCGAGTCCCACGAGGTCTCCGAGGACGGTCTCACCTACACCGCCCACCTGCGCCAGGGCGTCACCTGGAACGACGGCGAGCCCTTCACGGCTGACGACGTCGTGTTCTCCTATGAGACCATGCGCGACACCGAGGTTGCCAACGGCTATTCCGACCTCAACTACGGCGATGACGGCGTGGTCGATATCCAGAAGGTCGACGACTACACGGTCACGTTTACCTTCCCGTTCCTGAACCCCGCCGGCGTCGAGGCCCTGTCGGGCGAGAAGTTCATGATGCCCAAGCACATCTACGAGGGCGTTACTGACTTCGAGAACAACGACGTCAATGGTCTGGGCATTGGCACGGGCCCCTACAAGCTCAACGAGTACCAGATCGGCCAGTACCTCTCCTTCAGCGCAAACGAGAGCTACTTCGGCGGCAAGCCCAACATCCCCAATGTCGTGTTCCAGATCGTCACCAACGAGAACACCGGCATGACCGCCATCCAGACCGGCCAGGTCAACGCGTGGATCGGCACCCCTGCTCAGGTCGAGCAGCTCAACCCCGAGGCCAACAACCTCACCGTGACGCCCTACAGCGAGAACCGCGTCTCCTTCTTCTGCATGAACGCCAAGCGCGTCACCGACGAGAAGGTGCGCAAGGCCTTCTTCTTCTCGCTTGACAAGAAGGCTATCGCCGACGCGGCCGTGCTCTCCGAGGACTACTACGCGCTGGCCTACACGTTCCTGCCGCCGGCAAACTCCTGGGTCACTGAAGACGTTGAGAAGTATGATCGCGATGTCGAGAAGGCCAAGCAGCTTCTTTCCGAGGCCGGCGTCTCCAACCCCACCCTTAAGTTCGCCTACTCTGCCGACGACTCCCTGCAGGCAACTGCCGCTGTCATGATTCAGGAGCAGGCCGCCGAGGCCGGCATCAACGTCGAGCTCTACGGCATGGACGCCACGGCCGAGAGCCAGGCCATGAAGAACCCCGACAACGAGTACGACCTGTACTACGGTGGTTACATCATGGGCGTTGACCCCGACAAGTACTCGCCGCTCTTCCTCACCGACGGCCCCTACAACTATATGCACTATGAGGCCCCCGAGATCGACGAGCTGTTTGCCCAGGGCCGCCAGCAGACCGACGAAGCCGCCCGTCGAGAGATTTATAACGAGCTTCAGGCAAAGATTGCGGACATGGCGGTGTTCTATCCCGTATACTCCAACATGCGCCTGCTCGTGACCACCGCCAACGTCGCCGGCATGGAGGAAGCGGGTCTCGTGCCCATCTACACCTTCGAGGACATGTCGAAGCTCTCCTTGACCGACTAGCGCACAGTAACAGGTCATTGTTTCGCAGGAGCCGGCCTCGCGAAAGCGAGGTCGGCTCTTTTTCCGCACTGGGATTTGGAAGGAAGGAGGGGACGACACCGTGGCCAAGTTTATTCTGCGCCGCATCTTGATTGCCATACCCATGGTCCTGGTCATCACGATGCTGTGCTTCATGCTCATGAGCCTTGCGCCTTACGATGCCGTCGACGCCATGGTCGACCCCCGCATGTCTGCGGAGACCGTGGCCGCGATGAAGGACGCCCTGGGTTACAATGACCCGCTGTGGATGCAGTACATCAAGTGGCTGCAGAACCTCGTGACAGGCAACTGGGGTTACTCCATCACGACGAAGGCTGCTGTGGCTGACCAGCTCGCGGCGCGCATCCCCAACACGATCATGCTCGTGTTGCCGGCGTATCTGTTCGCCTACGTGCTCGCCATCGTGCTCGGTCTTGTGGCCGGCGCGCATCGCGGCAGCCGCCTGGACCGCTGCATCGACGCCATCGCTTCTGTCGGCATCGCCGTGCCGTCGTTCTGGTTTGCGATGCTGCTCATCTTCGTCTTCGGCTACCTGCTCAAATGGCTTCCCATCCTGGGCATGCAGACCATCGGCGACGGATCTGCGCTCGATATCGCGCGGCACTACATCATGCCGTTTGCGACGCTCACGGTGGCGTTTTTGCCCGACAACCTGCGCTATGTCCGTAGCTCCACCATCACGCAGTCCACGCAGGACTATGTCATGGTGCAGCGCGCCTTTGGCGCCTCCGATGCCGAGGTCATGTTCAAGCACATCTGCCGCAACGTGCTCATTCCCGTGATCACGCGCCTGGGCATGGCAATGCCCCTGCTCGTGACGGGTGCCATCATCACCGAGACCATCTTCTCCTGGCCGGGTGTGGGCCCCTACTTCATCACGGCAATCAAGGCGATGGACTATCCCGTCGTCATGTCGATCTTGGTGCTTTCCTCCACGCTCGTCATCCTGGGCAACCTGCTCGCTGACGTGCTGTGCTGCATCGTCGATCCCCGCATGCGTCAGGGAGGTGGCAGCAAATAATGAAGCTCGTTCAAGAAACCGCAGGCAGCGCTCCCGAAGGCGCCGTGTCTGCCCAGTCTGCTTTTGACGCCGCGGCCGCAGCCAAGGCC
>USJP01000270.1 GCA_900555105.1 uncultured Coriobacteriaceae bacterium
GCGAGGTCCCCATAGCTGCGCGAGCACGCGGCCTCGTGCGCCACGCTGCCCAAGCCAACGCCAATGCACACCGCACCGCACGCCAACGCCCCCATGCCGATCGCCCTGCGTCGCGAGACGAGGGACGCGCCCATCTGCCTAGACATGTCGCCTGGTTCTCAGCGATGCCCTCGAGGTGCTTTTCGGGCGGATCCTTGGTACTTGCTGGGCGGGCTGGTCGCCTGTCTGCGCCTCATCGCCGCAGGCCGCACGCGCGCCATGGGACACGTCGGCGTATGCGATGCGGGGCACACCGTCTTGGCCGTTGCCGCGCTTCTTGAGGACGAGGACGAGTCCCGCGAGCATGCAGATTCCGCCTACGCCCACCAGGCAGGCCCACATGAGGCCTTGGCCGGTTTGGGGAAGGTCTTCGCCGGGGGTTGTGGGGACGGGCGGGGGAGTGACAAGCGTAACCGTCTGCCCCGCGTCGTCGTAGTCGCGGTGCTGGGCGATGGTTTTGCCGTCGCGCTGCAGCTTCTCCAGAAACACGAGCTTCTTACCGGCCAGGCCCGAGCCGTCAAACGTCGCGGTCACGTCGAGCGTCGTGGCCGACTTCGTGGGCACAAAGCTCGTGCTCGATGCGATGACCGTCTCGTGAGTGTCGGCCACGATGAGCTCAGTCACGATGGTGTACGAGGTTCCCGGTATGAGCCCGCGCATCTCAACACGGTCGACAAGCTGCATGTTTGCAAGCGCCACCGCCTCGTGGTCGCCATCTGCAGGGTCCTGTGCCGTGGTGCGGATGTCCACGAATGATACGGTCTGCGCCGCGTCGCCGATGTTTGCGTGCACGGCGACCTCGCGCCCATTGAACAAGACGCTTTCGAACGCCACGACCTCCTTGCCCGAAAGCAGCGAAGCGTCGAAGGTGAACGTCACGTTGACGCGACCCTTCGCGGCCGATGCCGTGAAGTCACCGGAGGCGGTGAGCTGCTTGCCCTTGCCGTCTTTCAAAACCTTGCCCGTCTGCTTGTTTACGAGCTTGCCCTCAAGGTGGTAGGTCTTGCCAGCCTCGAGCCCGTCGTATTCGACGACGTCGACGAGGGTGACCTTGTCGGCAAGCGCCGTCTCATGCAGTCCTGTCTCCTTCTCGGTGAGTGTGGTGCGCAGATTGGGCGTGTTGAAGCTCACCGTTTGGTTGGCGTCTGCTAGGTCGCAGTGCGAGGCCACGAGTTTCCAGGCATCGTCGCCCTCGCCGTCGCCTGCCTTGACATAGAGCTCCTCGAAGGCCACGGCCTGGCCCGCTTGAATGCCAGAGACTTCCTTGAAGGTCACATCCACACTGCCGTCGCTTTTGTCAGCCGTAAACTCCATGCAAGCTTCCAGGGGTTTACCTGCAGCGTCTTGGTAGGCCTCGCCGGACTTTGCGTCATGAAGCGTACCGACGACTCGATACGTCTTTCCTACTGTAACGTTTTCATACGCGACCGTGTCGACAAGGTCGATGGGACTCGTTCCCATGACGGAATGCGCCCCGTCTGCGGTTGCAAGCGTCGTGCCAACGCGCGGCACGCCCACTGCCTGGGCCTCGTCGGCGATATCGGCATGCACGGCAAGCTCGCGTCCCTCGCAGGTGAGCGTCTCGAAGGCGACAATCGTTTTGCCTGCCAGGCCGCTTGCGTCAAAGGTGAACTCGACCGCCTGCGTGCCCGAGGCTGCCTGCGGGGTGAACTCAACGCTCGCGCTCACGGGCTTGCCGGCGGCATCAAGCACCTGCGAGGCGCTCTCTTTGTCCATGAGAATACCCGTGAGGGTGTAGATCTTCCCGGGCTTGAGGTTGGTGTAGGCCACTGTGTCTGTGAGCGTGATGGCCTGCGCCGCGTTGGCCATGTGCAGGCCGGTGGCGGCGTCAGTCAACGTGGTGGCGATGCTGGGCTTGTCGACCACCCAAACGCTCTGGGCCTCGCTTGTCATGTCGTCATGGCTTACAGCTCGCCCCTCGCGTCATAGACCCGCTGGCGCGCCACGATGCGCTGCCCAGCAAGCCCGCTCAGATCGCAGTCGATACCGATCTGATAGGTTCCGTCGCCCTCAAGTTCGAGTTCTGCGCTTGTGCGCAGCACGTTACCAGCCGCGTCTTGCAGCACATTGCCCGCCTCGTCGCACAGCTCAAGCTCCACGACGTACGTACCGGCCTTGAAGTGGCCATACGTTCCCGTGTCGACAAGCCTCTCGTCGCCCAGCGCATAGGCAGCCTGCGATCCGTCGCGGCTAAGCAGTTGCGTGGTCAGCGTGGGGATCCAAGTGTCCTCCACGGTGCCCAGGTCGACAGTTGTTTTATCCTCGCGAATCGCAACATCGAAGCTCACGAGCTCGGTGCCCTGGCTGGCTGTCGTCGCGAGCTCGGTGAAGGTGTAGGTGTCGTAGGGGAGCGCCCCGAGAGCGTCGTTGGGCTCGCCCGTCCCCTCAATATTGCCATAGAACCACAGACCCGCATCCGCGTCGAGAAGCGTCTCATCGACCGTGCCCGTTGCTGCATTCCAAGCGGCGTCGTTGGCGTTCGTGCGGTGGGTGTGGGGCCTAACTGCAGCCGAGGTGTCGACGTGTCCGGTGGCGTCCGTCACCACGACGTGGCGTTCGTGCGTTGTCGTGCTTTCAACGAGGAAAGCGACCCCGGGCATGGTGGCCTTGGTGTCCTCATATACCTTGTCAAAGGCGATGTCGCCACGGATGACCTGGTTGGCATATGTGTCCTCGCACCAAGCCACGGCGCCTGCCTCGCGAACTTCCACGGTACGCACCGTGTCGTCGAGGAGATAGCCGGCACCGGATGCCACTTCACGCAGGTAGTACGTGCCAAAGGGAAGCGACGCATCGACACCGTCGCCGTCGGTATCGGTTGTAGCTGTGCCGTCGTGTGCCTCGATGGTCATGATTGCCTGCGCGGTACCCGCCTGCACGTCCTCAAGCGTCTGAGGCTCGTACACGGTACCGTCCACCGTCACGTCGTGCTCGCTTGCGTTGTAGATGGCAAACGTTGCCCCGTCGAGGCTCGCGGCACCCCTTGGGCTCGCCGTGCCGTCTTCAGCGTCGACCTTGCGGATGCCGACACCGCCCATGACCTGCTCTTGCGGGATGGTTGCTGTCATGTCGAACGAGATCCACTTGCGGCCCGACTCGTCGGGCGTGAAATGGCACACGTAGACCATCGGGTCAAGCTCGTAGCCCTGAGGGGCCTTGGTCTCCTGTACGGTCACCGTGCCGAGCGGCAAGTAGGGGCGTCCGCCAAGTTTATACAGCTCGTCTCCGCCCACCTTGTAGATCACCTGCTTCTGTTTTTTCACCGGTTCG
>USJP01000271.1 GCA_900555105.1 uncultured Coriobacteriaceae bacterium
CGGTGGTCTAACAGAGAGTTGTAGATTTACGCGCTTTCGGGTGAGGCACAGAACACGCACTCAGGCTTTAAATAGGACGCGGTTGCGGGCGACGCAGGACCGCCGCTAACAGCTGTACACATGGCGTAGACCATCAACTAGAGGGGATTGCAGCTATGACTACAAACGAGCATCTCACCGTTACCCGTAGGGGCCTTGTCAAGGCAGGCGGCGTTGTTGTAGGCCTGGCCGGAGCTGGCATGTTGGCCGCGCAGGCGCATGCCGATGAGACTCCCGAGGCAACTGCGGAAGAGAAGCCTTCCTTCCTGACGGATGTCGAGATCGACGATTCCAAGATCGTCGAGACCGTCGAGGCCGACGCCGTCGTCGTCGGCATGGGCATCGCCGGTGTTGCCGCTGTTCGCACGCTGGCTGAGGAAGGCAAGAAAGTCGCCTTCCTTGAAAAGTGCGACGTCCCGCAGGGCCGCTCCGGCGACTTCGGCGCCATCAATGCCGAGCTTGGAAAGCAGTATGAGATGACGGGGCTTGACACGAATGAGATCGTGGCCGAGCTCATGAAGGAGAGCGGCTATCGCGCAGACTACCGCATTCTCAAGGCCTGGGCCGACAACTCCGGCGCTGATTTGGACTGGTACTTCGGCGCACTCGAAGACCTCACGTACCTGCCTTACATCACCTCACCCGCTCCTGAGGCCGACTACTGGGTGCAGCCCGAGCGTTACCCCCTGCCTGAGCTGTGGGAGGGCAACGCCGACGAGTACTACCCCTGCTACCAGACCACGGTGCGCATGTACCCGAGCCACGAGCCCGCTCTAAACGCCAACCTTGCCAAGGCAGAGGAAACCGGAAACGTCGTGGCAGAGTACTTCGATACCTCTGCCCTCAAGCTTCTGGGTGACGCAAAGGGCGGTATCACGGGCGTTATCGGCCAAAAGGCCGGCAGTGATGAGCTCGTCCAAGTGAACGCCAAGGCCGTCATCCTCGCCACGGGCGACATCTCGGGCAACAAGGAGATGCTGCACTACTACGCCCCTCAGACCGACGGCATCATGGCCCTGTTCCCGCCCACCGCGCCCGACGGCGGCGTGCCCAACACGGGAGACGGCCAGCGCATGGGCATGCTTGCCGGCGCCGTGCTGGAAGAGGGGCCCTACGCCCCCATGATTCACCACATGGGCGCCTGCATGGGCAGCGCCTGCTTCCTCCAGCTCAACCGCGATGGCCAGCGCTTCATGAACGAAGACGTTCCGGGCCAGCAGCTGGAGAACCAGATTGAAGCCCAGCCCGGCCGCACCACGTGGCAGTTCTTCGACAGTGGCTGGAAGGACCAGGTCCCGCACTTCAAGCCCGAGCATGGCGCAGTGTGCTATGTCCTCGAAGACGGCGAGATTAACAACGGCGAAATCAACAACACGCTGACGCACAAGGACAGTTTCGCTTTCCAGGAGCAGATCGACGACGCCGTGGAAAGTGGCGACACCCTCAAGGCCGACACCATCGAGGAGCTGCTTGAAGCCATCGGCGCCGACAACATCGACATTGAGGCCGCCAAGGCTTCCATCGAGCGCTACAACGAGCTGGCAAAGGCCGGTAACGACGATGATTTCGGCAAGAAGGCATCCCGCATGTTTGCCCTGGGTACGCCTCCGTTCTATGCCTCGAAGTTCGGCACGTCCGTCATGCTTGTGTGCATGTGCGGCCTGCAGTCCGACTACCAGGGCCACACCTACGACGCCGACGGCAACGTTGTGCCTGGCCTGTACGTGGCCGGCAACGTCATGGGCAACCGCTTCAAGGTCCAGTACCCAACGACTGTCCCCGGCATCAGCCACTCCGTGTGCCTCACCGAGGGCCGCATCGCCGCTCGCACTGCCGTCGAGGAACTGCTGGCGTAAAGGCAAGCTGCTCTGCGGCGCGTAAATACTAGCCTCGCTTATCAAAAGGGCCGAGCCTGGGGAACTTTCCCAAGCTCGGCCCCACTTTCTTTGCAATCATCCCTGCGCTAGGCTCGATACTTCAGCGCGGTCATTACGTCCGCAACAGTACGCACGCGGTTTCTCAGTTCTTCGGCAAAGATAGTTCAATCTTCCCGCTTGCGCAGCATGCGGGCTGCCTGCAAGAATCGCGAGCGCCCCGTCGTCGTGGCGGGCACCGTGCATACCGCCTTCTACGCCGTTAAATAATTGAGCCAGATAGAATCACTTGATTATTTGGAGGCAATTACTTAACGAGCAGGTAGTCGGAGCGCCCACTGTGGCAGTAGGCCGATTATGCGCGCCATATGACTGCCTGCATCGCAAAAAATCGTGCACGTTTGCGTTTTGATTCAGCGTGCTGAGTAGCCCGCATAAGCAGCAATCAATCTACCAGGCAAAACGCTAGGCGCACGCGGCCGACTGCATTACCCGGTCAAATTAAAACGCAAACGTACGGCGTTTTTCGAGGCAACTCGGGCACCGGGGCGCTACATCGCGGCGAGAATTCCCTGGCAACCGGCGAGGACGTCGTTCCAGGTGACCTCGAAATCACCGGTGAACCAGGGGTCGGCGACGTCGCGGGCGGGGGGGAGGTCGCCTCCCTCGACGTATTCCATGAGCTTGTGCACCTTGTGCTCGGGGTCGTTGCGGAAGGCGCGCATGAGGTCACGCACGTTCTCGTCGTCCATCACCACGAAGAGGTCCCAGTTCTTGTACTCCTCGCGCTTGACGCGGCGGGCCGTCTTGCCCACGCACGCGATGTCGTGCGCCGCCAGCACGCGCTTGGTGCCGGGGTGGACGGGGTTGCCGATCTCGTCGTCGGTCGTGGCGGCGGAGGCAATGCGGAACTCGTTGGCCCTGCCCGACTTCATCGTCAGGTCGCGCATTACGAACTCGGCCATCGGCGAGCGACAGATGTTGCCGTGACAGACGAAGAGGATGCGGATGGGTGTTGACATGAGGCGGGCTCCTTTGCTGACGGTCGATGTTCGAGCAGGTAGAATAGCATATGCGGAGCTACTTGAGAACGCGGTCAACCCACGCGAACAACGCTGCCTCGACGGCAAAAACGGGCCTACGAGCGGGATTTGGGCGGGTATTTTTAGTAGGATTTTAGTAAAAAGGCCCTTTTCAATAGACTATTTACCAAAACATCTACCAGGCATTTCTTTAAAGAGGCCTTTTCTTGCCCAAGATATCCCCCACCAGAGTGCCTCGCCTAACAACCCTCCTTCTCAATCCTCAGCGCCTCCTCGCGCACGTCCTCGAATCCTAGGTGGGTGTAGATGTTGTACGTGGTCGCGATGTCTGCATGCCCCATGATGTACTTGAGCCTCGCAGGACT
>USJP01000272.1 GCA_900555105.1 uncultured Coriobacteriaceae bacterium
CCGCCCTTTTTGCTTGACCCTGGCTGGGTGTGATCGAGATGAGATTCGGGCGAAATGGGCGAATGGGCTTGATTGCGTTGGGATGGGGGCAGTTTCTCGCGGTGACAAAGCTTTAATGTGAAGGGTCGTCGGTCTGGAATGCTTGCAGTCGGTTGTCTCCTGGCAGCAAAACGAGTTTCGGTGCAGTGATTTTGATTCAGCGGTGTGCCGTAGACATTGATTTGGGTGTTTTAAACCTCAGGTGGGGTCTAAATCCTCGCTTTGACCCGGAATTTGAGGTGTTTGACGGTGTGCAGAGGGTGTCCAGGGATGGTTGGCGGTGATTTCATTACTCCGAAACCCGTTTGGCTGCCAATGGGTCGTCCGACACTGCACCGAAACGCGTTTGGCTGCCAAAAGGCGGCCGATTGCCCGTTTCGAAAAGCGTTTGGCTACCGATTGCGCCCTGGCCGCGGACCGGCTCTTGGATATCAATGGGCCGGAGTTGGGCTTGCTGTGCTCGTGCTGGCGCATCCCAGCCTTGCCCTCGTGCTTCACTTTGCTTTAAGCGCTCTTCAACCACACATTCATCTTCAATGGGTATGATTGCTTCGGTAGGAGCGGATTGATCTTTCGGGAAAGGACGTGCATGGGTCCTGTCAACTTTATTTGCAACATCATTTGGTTTGTGCTCGCGGGTGTGTGGCTGGCGCCGGGTTGGGCGCTCTTCGGCGTGCTTTGGTGCATCAGCATCGTGGGTATCCCCGTGGGCATGCAGTGCTTCAAGGTCGCGCGCTTGGCGCTTATGCCGTTCGGCAGCGAGGTGGTCAATTCGGGCGGTGCGGTGTCGTTCCTGGTAAACGTCCTGTGGTTCTTCATCGGCGGCTGGGAGCTGTGCTTGCTCGGCCTGGTGACGGGTGCCCTGTGCTGCATCACGATTGTGGGCATTCCTGCCGGCCTGCAGAGCTTTAAGTTCGCCAAGCTCGCTCTCATGCCCTTCGGCAGCCGCGTGGCTTAGAAGCTTCTTGCGCCGATACTTCCCCTTTCCACCAAAAAGCCCGCCCACCTGCTTGCATGTCGCAGCAGATGGGCGGGGCAATTTTGTGTGCTAGCTTATCCAGCTTAGCGGTCGGCGGTACGCTCTCTCCTACGCGCTCGCCTTGTCGCTGGGGAGCTCGCCTTCGGGCCACTCGAGGGGCAGGTGCTCCTTGGGGTCCTCCTCGTTGTTGGGCAGCACGGCGTTGAGGATGATGCCCACGAGCGAGCCGACGGCCAGGCCCGACAGCGAGATGGTGACGCCGCCCACCACGAAGGCGATGGAGCCGGCGGCGCTGGTGGCGATGCCCAGGCTCAGTACCAGGATAAGGGCTGCGACCAGGACGTTGCGGGTCTTGGAGAAGTCCACCTGGCTCTCAACGAGGTTGCGCACGCCCACGGCCGAGATCATGCCGTACAGCACGAGGCTCACGCCGCCCACCACGGAGGCGGGCATGGCGCCGATAAGCGCGGCGAACTTGGGGCTGAAGCTGAACACGATGGCGAAGCAAGCGGCCAGGCGCACGACGCGGGGGTCGTAGACCTTGGTGAGCGCGAGCACGCCGGTGTTCTCACCGTAGGTGGTGTTGGCCGGCGCGCCAAAGAGCGACGCCAGGATGGTGGCCAGGCCGTCGCCCAACAGGGTGCGGTGCAGGCCGGGGTTGGCGATGTAGTTGCGGTTGCAGGTGGAGCTGATGGCCGAAATGTCGCCGATGTGCTCGATCATCGTGGCGAAGGCCAGCGGCATGATCGTGATGATAGCGGTGATGGCCAGGCCGGAGTCAAAGCCCTCGCCGAAGATGGAGAACATGGTGTTGTCCCACGCCACGGGCAGGCCGATCCACGCGGCCTCCTGCACGCTCGTGAAGTCGCACTCGCCGATGGCGGCGGCGAACACGTAGCTCACGATGACACCCAGGAGAATGGGGATGATCTTGACCATGCCCTTGCCCCAGATGTTGGCGATGAAGATGACGGCCACGGCCACGATGGCAACCAGCCAGTTGGTGGAGGCGTTGTTGATGGCCGAAGACGACAGCGTGAGGCCGATGGCGATCACGATGGGACCGGTGACCAGCGGCGGGAAGAACTTCATGACGCGCTTGGAGCCGAACACCTTGAAGAGGGCGGCCAGGATGGGGTAGAGCAGGCCTGCGCACGCCACGCCCAGGCAGGCGTAGGGCAGCAGGGTGGCTTCGCCGTTGGGCGCGATGGCCGCGTAGCCGGCGATGAAGGCAAAGGACGAGCCTAGGAAGGCCGGGACCTTGCCCTGCGACAGAAAGTGGAACAGAAGCGTGCCCAGGCCGGCGAACAGCAGCGTGGCGCTTACCGACAGGCCCGTGAGGATCGGCACGAGAATCGTGGCGCCGAACATCGCGAACATGTGCTGGAAGCCGAACACGAGCATCTTGGGCGTGCCGAGTGTTCGGGCGTCATAAACAGCTTCGGGGCTGTCATGCCCGCCCATCGTCGGTACGGTGTCGTCCTTTGCCATAAAACGATCCTTTCCCTGAGGGTTAAGTGCAAACTGCTCAAGTATAATGGCAAGTTGGTATGTTGAAGCGCAGGGTTTTGCAGGCATTTGGAAAGGATGTACCTATGAGCGAAGTGCACGTGCTCGACCACCCGCTGATTCAGAACAAGCTCACGAGGATGCGCCGCAAGGAAACCAACTCCCGCGATTTCCGCACCCTGCTCAAAGAGATCTCGATGCTCATGGCGTTCGAGGTCACGCGCAACTTCGAGACCAAGCTCGTCGAGGTGGAGACCCCCATTTGCAAGGGCGAGTTCCCCGTGCTTAAGGAAGACTTCATCACGATCGTCCCCATCATCCGCGCGGGAATCGGCCTGGTTGACGGCATGCTTGAGCTTCTGCCTACCGCCCACGTGGGCTTCATCGGCATGGAGCGCGACGAGGAGACCCACATCCCCCGCGAGTACTACTGCAAGATGCCCCCGCATGTGGACCAGTCGCTCGTCATCATCGTCGACCCGATGCTGGCCACCGGCGGCTCCACCAACGACGCAATCGACGCGCTCAAGGCCCGCGGCTGCAAGAACATCCGCTCGATGAACCTCGTGGCCGCCCCCGAGGGCATCGCCGCCGTGCAGGCCAAGCACCCCGACGTGGACATTTACGTTGCTGCCGTCGACGAGTGCCTCAACGACAAGGCCTACATCGTGCCTGGCTTGGGCGATGCCGGCGACCGCATCTACGGCACGGTCATCGGCTAAGATCGGCTAAGGCACGCGGTCACAAATAATCGCGCAGCAAAGAAGGCCCTGGTCCCACCCCGAGAATCC
>USJP01000273.1 GCA_900555105.1 uncultured Coriobacteriaceae bacterium
AGGCTGGCGAGGTGACTCCCGAGGCTGCCGGAACCGCCCCGGTTCGCGGGGCTGAGC
The DNA here is from genome assembly GCA_900555105.1 of uncultured Coriobacteriaceae bacterium. GTDB lineage: Bacteria > Actinomycetota > Coriobacteriia > Coriobacteriales > UMGS124 > UMGS124. The sequence goes on from USJP01000273.1 coordinate 58, forward strand.
CGGGATTCGACCCCTTTGCCCGTGCCGCCGAGCTCAACCACCAGCTCGACTACCATGCCTACAGGTATTACGCGCTCGACGATCCCGAGATCACCGATGCCTCCTTTGACAAGCTCGTGCATGAGTTGCGCGATTTGGAGGCTGCTTATCCCGAGGTCGTGACGCCCCAGAGCTACACCCAGCATGTGGGAGGCTATGTCGCTCGCCAGTTCGACAGCGTGCCGCATGCAGCGCGCATGTACTCAATCGACGACGTCATGAACCTCGACGAGCTCGATGAGTGGCTTGAGCGCACCGAGCGCGAGTTGGGTGCCGCTCCCACCTATGTGTGTGAGCTTAAGATAGACGGCCTGGGTATCGCCCTCACGTACAAGAACGGCATGCTCGTGCGCGCAGCAACGCGCGGCGACGGCGTCATGGGCGAGGACGTCACGCTCAACGTGCGCACCATCAAGGACGTGCCCGCACGCCTGTCCGACGAGGCCCTGGCACATGTGAGTGCGCCCAACGGCTCGATCGAGGTGCGCGGAGAGGTCTTTATGCCCAAGGAGTCGTTTGTGCGCCTCAACGAGCAGAATGACGAGGCGGGCCGCGCCCCCTTCGCCAACCCGCGCAACGCTGCCGCCGGCTCCCTTCGCCAGAAGGACCCCAAGATCACGGCCGTGCGTGACCTGGCCACATTCATGTACGCCCTTGCCGATATGGACTCGGTCGATGTCGACTGCCAGTGGGACTTCCTTGCCTGGGAGCGCATGGCAGGCTTTTCGGTGAATCCCAACCTCAAGCGTTGCCGCGGTGCCGCCGAAGTGCATGAGTTCTGCGCAGAGGCCCTCGGCAAGCGCGACAACCTGCCCTACGACATCGACGGCGTCGTGGTGAAGGTTGATTCCTTTGCCTACCAGCATGCCTTGGGCTTCACGGCCCGCGCCCCGCGCTTCTTCACGGCGTTCAAGTTCCCGCCCGAGGAGCGCCAGACCGTGTTGCGCAACATCGCGGTGCAGGTGGGGCGCACCGGCGTTCTCACGCCTGTTGCCGAGTTCGACCCCGTCGTGGTGGCTGGGTCCACCATCGCGCGCGCCACGCTGCACAACATCGACGAGATTCGCCGTAAGGACGTGCGTGTCGGCGACACCGTGGTGGTCCACAAGGCTGGCGACGTCATCCCTGAGGTCGTGGGTCCCGTTCTCAGCCTGCGCCCAGCCGACGCTGCGTTGTTTGAGATGCCGACCCACTGCCCGAGCTGCGGCAGCCCCGTCATGCACGAAGGCGACGAGGTGGCGTATCGCTGCGTCTCCATCGACTGCCCCGCGCAGGCTTCCGAGCGACTGCTGCATTGGGTGAGCCGCCCGGTCATGGACATCGAGGTGGTGGGGGAGAAACTTGTCACCGCACTTCTTGAGAGCGGCCTGGTGCGCGACGTGGCCGACTTTTACAGCCTCACCGTCGAGCAGGTGGCCGCGCTGCCCACCGGTCGCGTGTATGCTTCCAAGTCCAAAGACCACGAGAAGGGCGACCCCGTCCTTGTCGGCCTCACCACGGCGCAGAAGGCGGTTGCCAACATTCAGGCATCCCGTGAGAAGCCCTTCTCACGTGTCCTGTTCGGCCTGGGCATGCGCCATGTGGGCAAGACGGTTGCCGAGGCCCTTGCGGACGCCTTTGGCTCCCTTTCGGCACTCGCCACGGCCAGCGTCGACGACATTGCCTGCGTCGACGGCGTGGGACCTCAGATTGCCCAGAGCGTCCATGACTTCCTGCGCGTGCCCGACAACCTCGCCGTTATCGAGCGCCTGCGTCAGGCTGGCGTGCAGCTTGAGGGCGCCAGCCGCAAGCTGAAGCCCCAGACGCTTGCGGGCCTCACGTTCGTGCTCACGGGAACGCTCGAGCGCCGTACGCGCGAGCAGGCAGGCGAAGAGCTCAAGGCATACGGTGCCAAGGTGTCGGGTTCGGTCAGCAAGAAGACGTCTTATGTCGTGGCGGGCGAGGCCGCCGGTTCCAAGCTCACGCGTGCTCGCGAGCTCGGCGTACCGGTTTTGGACGAAAACGCCCTCGACGAGATTCTCTCTGGCGGCATCATTCCCGCAGTTTTGGGGTAACCTTGTAGGCATTGGTTCACGAGTCCGCGCATACGCGATTCAAGGAGGAGCTGTATATGGCAGACGGCAAGCAGGCCGAGGTCGACGTCAAGGGCCTGAAGGAAGAAAAGATACCCACCAAGCTCGATGGCCAGGGCCACGAGGTGTTCTTCGACATCGACGGCGTGCCTGAGAAACTCTATGTCGGCGACTCGTGCTCGCTCGTGGTCTTCGGCACCTGCGAAAGCGGTTGCGACCTGGTGGGCGATAAGCTGAACCTCTCCACCATCCTGGGTGAGAACGTCGCCGACGTGGAGTTCGTCACGCAGGAGGGCGAGCTTGCCGTGAGCGAGGCGATTCCGCTCACCATGCCCGCCGAGCCCGGCAAGTATCAGTACGTCGTGCACTACGAGCCTCGCGTGCTCCCGATGCCCGAGGACGGTGGCCCCGCGTTCAAGAACCCGCACGAGGAGCGCGACATGCTCCTTGAGTTCACCGTCGAGCCTCACCATGTCGCCGTCTCCACGTTGGGCGTCACCGCGCCCGTGTGGGTTGGCCAGCCCATCGAGGTGTGCGTCGGCGTGAGCTGCTCGAGCGGCTGCGCCCTGGGTGGCCAGAAGATTCAGATCGTCGATGCTGACGAGAAGGTTGTCGCCGAGGGCAAGCTCCATGAGCCCGAGGCGCCGCGTGAGACCCTGTGGTGGGACAAGCTCACTGCCGTTGCACCCATGGACGCTAAGCTTCATCGCTGGGAGGCGCGCTTCATCCCCGAAGGCATGGACACGCCCCACGAGCGCGCCTCGCACAAGTTCAGCTTTGTCGCGCGCATCCCACCGGAGCGCAACTTCAAGATCTGCGTCATCGACGACAAGACGGGCAAGCCCCAGCGCAGCGCCCGTTGCGAGCTCAAGCCTGTCGAGGGCACGGGCAAGGCCCAGTTTGCCAGCACCGGTTCGGACGGCCTGGCCATCATTGGTGCCGGCAAGGACAAGTACACCCTCAAGGTCACCGCTCCCAGCCGCAAGTCGTTCACCGAGGTCGTCGACCTTACCGAGCACGACCTCGAGGTTGAGGTGCACCTGCAGCCGGTGAGCGCCACCGAGAACGTGCCGCTGAAGGTCATCTCTCCGGCTGCTGAGGCCGAGGTTGTCCCCGCTGTTGAGGCTGCCCCCGCCGCCGAGACGCCTGC
>USJP01000274.1 GCA_900555105.1 uncultured Coriobacteriaceae bacterium
ACCGCTGTGTCTGGATTGAGAAGGGCCAGCTGCGCATGGTGGGTCCCGCCCAGGAGGTCTGCCAGGCGTACCGCTCCCTGGGACAGTAGTGCGATGACTCCCGACGTCTCGACTCCTCTGTCGCCTGTCGCTTCTGCGTGCGCCGCGTGCGTCTCGCCCGAGGGCGAGCGCGTTGCAGGCGCTTGTGCATCAATGGGGGAGGCCACCCCTTTCTTCTCCATCGTGATGCCCTGCTACGGCGTGGAGGCCTACATCGGCCAGGCCCTTGAGTGCATCTTGAAGCAGTCCGAGCGTTCTTGGGAGCTTATCGTGGTCGACGACGCCACGCCCGACGGCTCGGCTCTCATTGCCGAACGTGCGGCTGCGGGTGATGCGCGTATTCGTGTCGTGCACCATGAGCGCAACCTCGGTTTGTCTGGTGCGCGCAATACGGGAATCTCTCTGGCTCGGGGCGAGTATGTATGGATCTGCGATCCTGACGATACCTATGAGTCCGATGTGCTGAGCCGAGCGCGGAGCGCTCTCGAGCGCAGTCATGCCGATGTGTGTCTCTTCGGCTACTGCGAGGAGTATTACGACGAGTCGGGCGCCTTTATGTACCGCAACGACCTGTCGCTTGAGGCGGGGGAGTACCTCTCACCGCAAGGCTGGCACAGCCTTGTCATCGCTTGGGAGAGCTCCACGCACTTCGGGTACGCGTGGAACAAAATCTATCGTCGCGCATGTATCGACGAGGGCTCTTGCTCCTATGAGAATGTGCGCCTCATCGAAGACGTGCTTTTCAACGTCGAGTTCTTTGCCCGGACACGCTCCGTTGTGGTTTTAGACGGCACTCCCTACCATTATGCCAAGCGCAAGGGTTCGAGCCTCACGAACGCAAACGCCTACGGCGCACGCGAGTACTTTGACCTGCATGTGCGTCGCGTGAGTGCCCTGCGCGACCTTTTGTGCTCATGGGACGTGCTTGACGAGCATGCTGCCGGCATCTTGGGCGGGCTCTATGGCCGCTATGTCCTTTCGGCTTTGGAGCGCGCATGCTATCCTCGCGAGGGGCTTTCGCATGGGCAGCGCATTGCATGGTGCCGAGAGATTTTGGGCATCGAGCTTTCTCACACGTTGCTGCCGCAGGCGTGCGACCAGGGCAGTCGCGCTCTTCGCGCGGGGCTTTCCGTGCTCAAGACGTCTTCGCCACGCTTGTGCGTGGCATTTGCGCGTACCATATACCTCGTCCACACGAAGGCCTATGGCGTGTTCACGCGCCTGCGGTCGGGGAGATGACCGCCATGCCTGCTCCTAGCCAAGTGGCGCCCGTTCTCACGGTCGCCATGCCTTGCTACAACGTCGCACGCTACCTCGAGCGCGGCCTCACCTCGTTCGACGACGCCCGTCTCGAGGGTCTGGTCGAGCTCATTGTGGTTGACGACGGTTCCACCGATGCCACGGCTTCCATTGCGCAGGCTTTTGTTGAGCGCCGACCCCAGGTCTTTCGTCTCATCAGCAAGCCCAACGGTGGCCACGGCTCTGCGGTCAACACGGGTTTGACGCAGGCTCGCGGCACGTATTTCCGTGTCGTCGATGGCGACGACTGGGTCGATACCGACGAGCTTGTGCGATTTGCGCAGCTCCTTGTCCAGGCCACGTCCGACCTTGTGGTTGACGTCAAGACGGAAGTGGACATGGCGACCATGTCTCCACGCGTTTTCCCGCTTCCTGCCGAGCTTGTGCAAGGCGAGGCCTGCGACCTCGAGAGCGTGTGCATGCTCGATGCCTTCGCGCCCAACGTCATGATTCACACGCTCACTGCGCGCGTCGCCTACTTGCGCTCCATCTCGCTTCGCCTTCTGGAAAAGACGTTCTACGAGGACCTCGAGTTCGTGGTGAAGGCCACGCTCGACGCCGCCAACGTGGAGTTCGTCGACACGCGCGTCTACCAGTACCTCGTGGGCAACGCCAGCCAGTCGGTGGCCGACGAGGGCTATGTGCGCAGGTGGGACGACCATACGCGCGTCTGCGAGGAACTCCTGGCACTCCTGAGCGACCGCAAGGAGAATCTGTCGCCCATACGCCTTGCCTACCTGCAGCGTCGATGCGCGCTGCTGTCCAACACGCACTACAACATCGCCCTCATCTTTGACAAGGACCGTGCCCGTGGCGCACGCCGCGCCAAAGCCTATCGTGCCGCGTTGCGCGCAAACCATCCCGACGTCGCCCGTTTGTCGGACTCGCACTACCGCAAGGCGATGGTTCTTCATGTTCTTGGCGTAGACAGTCAAAAGAAACTCGACAGTCTCCGGAGGTAGATTTATAATGCTGCAAACCTTTAAGTGCGGTACCGTGAGACCGCCAAGGACCATCAGCGAAATAGTGCTCGCGTTATGAATGCTAGAGCGTCCGATGCCTCACGGGTGTTGGGCGCTTTTTTCATGAAAGGAGCGTGAGGTGGCAGAAGAGCTTAAGCCCAAGGCGGTCGTTATGGACGCCGATGCTGTGTCGCGTGCGATGACGCGCATAGCGCACGAGATTCTCGAGGCCAACGGCGGGGCAGACAACCTCGTCATCGTCGGTATCGTGACCCGCGGCAAGGACCTCGCCGAAGATCTCTGCACAAGGATCGAGTCTATCGAGGGCACCCGCCCCGAGATGGGCACCCTCGACATCAGCCTGTACCGAGACGACTACGGCAGGCGCATTGCGCCCGTCCTGCACGGTACCTCTCTTCCTTTTTCACTCGAGGGCAAGACAGTCGTCCTGGTAGACGACGTGTTGTTCACGGGCCGTACCATCCGTGCCGCGCTTGACGCGCTCATGGACTACGGCCGCCCCGATGCGGTGCGCCTGGCGGTCGTCGTTGACCGCGGCCATCGCGAGCTGCCCATCAGGGCCGATTACGTGGGCAAGAACGTGCCCTCTTCGCACGCTGAAACCGTGCATGTGTGCCTCGAGCCGTATGACGGCAAGACGGCTGTTGAGATTTGGGACGCCCAGGATTGGGCGGCCGTGAAAGCGGCCCGTCACGAGGGGAGAACGGCATGCTAAGCGTGCGCAACCTCATCAATACCCCGGAGCTTACGCGCGACGACATCGAGCAGATTCTCGATTGCGCACACACCTTCGAGGAAGTCAACTCCCGCACCATCAAGAAGCTCCCGACCCTTCGCGGCCGCACGGTGGTGAACCTGTTCCTCGAGCCCTCCACGCGTACGAAGAGCTCCTTTGAGCTTGCTTGCAAGCGTCTGGGCGCCGACAAGAAGAGCGCCAGCGAGGATTCCGGCAAGCAGATGGTGTGGATGA
>USJP01000275.1 GCA_900555105.1 uncultured Coriobacteriaceae bacterium
GGTTTCACCTTCGACTACCTGAACGACAACGGCTACATCGTGTGGGACGACACCCTCGAGGGCCTGGCTGGCAAGCTCGAGATGGATCCCGCCACGCTCCAGGCAACCGTCGACGCCTTCAACGAGGCCGTCGAGTCCGGTTCCGACGAGTTCGGCCGTACGCTCTTCTCCTGCAAGCTCGAGAACGGCCCCTGGGTCGCCACTCCTCGCCAGGCTTGCGTGCACCACACCATGGGCGGCCTGACTATCGACCCCGCCGGCCATGTCATGGCTGCCGACGGCGGCGAGAAGATCGAGGGCCTGTACGCTGCCGGTGAGGTTACGGGCGGCATCCACGGTGCCAACCGTCTGGGCGGCAACGCCGTCGTCGACACGGTCGTCTTCGGCAAGCTCGCCGCTGACAGCCTGGTCGCTGACTTCGCCTAGTACCAAAGGTTTTGTACAGCGCACGGGAGGAACACCGAAGGTAGGAATCCCGTAGCGCGATGATCCCCTGGCCCGCCCTCCGATATCGGGGGGCGGGCTTTTTGCGTAAGCGGGGCCGCAAGGGGAGGGCCCCCGCGGGCCTGACGCCGTTGGAGGGCGATTCTGGGTTTTGTGGCGCTCGCATTCGAGGACCATGGTTGTCGGGATTGGGCGCAAGGCAAAATCGTGACATGCCGCTTACCGGCAGGCATGCGATATCATGTTTGCTGGTTTTGTGCAACGGACGTCCCTGCCGCGCCCAGAGGTGCGCTGGCCGACGTTTGGGCAAGTGCGGACTGGGCGCGCTGCACAATGTGCGCAGGCATTCGATAGGGCGGGCAAAGCCGCCCGACGAGTCGATGCCAGCGTATGAGGTAGCCTTTATCCCCCTAATACGGCGTGCAGGTCACGCGGTAAGGAGCGTACACATGGGTTTTCTCTCTGGTAAGACCGCCATTATCACCGGTGCGGGACGCGCTGTTCTCGCCGACGGCGTGAGCTGCGGCTCCATCGGGTACGGCATCGCCACTGCCTACGCCAAGGAGGGCGCGAACCTCGTCATCACCGGCCGCAACCAGGCCAAGCTCGACGCTGCCAAGGCCGAGCTCGAGGAGAAGTACGGCATTCGCGTGCTCGTCGTGGCCGCCGACGTCAACGCCGGGGCCGACAACGAGGCCGTGGTGCAGGGCGTCATCGACAAGGCCGTTGCCGAGTTCGGTCGCATTGACGTCCTCATCAACAACGCCCAGGCCTCCGCTTCGGGCGTGCCGTTGGCCGAGCATACCACCGAGCAGTTCAACCTGGCCATGTTCTCGGGGCTCTACGCTGCCTTCTACTACATGAAGGCCTGCTACCCCTACCTCAAGGAGACCAAGGGTACGGTCATCAACTTTGCAAGTGGTGCCGGCCTCTTCGGCAATGTGGGTCAGTGCTCCTACGCTGCGGCCAAGGAGGGCATCCGCGGTCTTTCGCGTGTGGCTGCCAACGAGTGGGGCAAAGACGGCATCAACGTTAACGTCGTGTGCCCGCTTGCCTGGACGGCTCAGCTCGAGAAGTTCAAGGAGGCCTACCCCGAGGCCTACGAGAAGAACGTCCATATGCCTCCTATGGGTCACTATGCCGACCCTGAGCTCGAGATCGGTCGCGCCTGCGTGCAGCTGGCGAGCCCCGACTTCAAGTTCATGAGCGGCGAGACCATCACGCTTGAGGGCGGCATGGGCCTGAGGCCGTAAGGACGCGAACCAACCAGCTAGACGATGGGGGCCTCCGGCGACAAAGCCGAAGGCCCCCATTTTTTGTGCGCGTTGTTCTGGAGGGCGGGCCTTTTCGTGCGTGTAAAGGCCCGGTCAAGCTTGCGTACAGCTTCTGTGTGCGGTCCTTGGGCCTGCCGCGCGGCGGGTATCCTTCCCCTGACGTATTCATTTGAAGAATCGCCCGCGCGATGGGGCGCAGGCGGGGGTGGACAAGGGGTCCGCCTAGAAGGGAAGGTAGATTGTATGATTAGGCTGGTAGCATCTGATATGGATGGCACGCTGCTCGACGAGAACTCGCAGGTGCCGTCTGAGACGTTCGACCTCATCAGGCAGCTCGACAAAGCGGGCGTGCGTTTCGTCGTTTCCTCGGGCCGCCGACTCGACACGCTGAGGGAGTTCCTCGCGCCCGTGGCAGACCGCATCGACTTCGTGGCCTCCAATGGCGCCCAGGTCATGGTCGCAGGCGAGCTTGTCGACCGCGAGGTGTTCTCGCACATGGCACTCAGGCGTCTCAAGAAGATCGTCGACATGTTTGACTGCCTGCATATGGCGTTGTTCGATGAGAAGAACAGCTATTTGCTCGACGAGCCTGAGCATTTTGAGCTTGAGGCTGACAAGGACCTGCGCCAGGCTGTCGTGGTGCACGAGGTTCCCTCGCCTGAAACTGCCATCATCAAGGCGTCGGTGTATTGCGACACGCCGGGCAACGTCATGGACATGGCGTACGTGCTTGAGCGCGAACTGGGCGATGTCTTTGTATTTGCCCCCTCGGGCCGCAGCTGGATCGACGTCATGCAAAAGGGCGTTTCCAAGGCAACGGGCCTGCAACAGGTTCTTGAGCGCCGAGGCATCCGCGCCGACCAGGTCATGGCCTTTGGCGACTCGATGAACGATTACGAGCTGCTGACCTCGGTGGGCCATCCTGTCGCCATGGGCAACGGTCGCTATGCCGTGAAGCAGATCGCCGAGCGTACGGTAGGCACGAACGTCGAGCATGCGGTGCAATCCGAGTTGCGCGCGCTTGTCGTATCGGAAGGCGAGGAGCTTCCGCCCATTCCGGATCTGTTCTAATGACACAAAGGGACGGGTGCAATGTGTTGCGAGCGTTGATTCGCGAGACGCTTGCAGCCAGTCCTGAACCTGCCAGAAGAGCTCGTATTTTTGCGTTGGCGACAGTGGCGCCGGCTCGCATGAATCCTGCACGTAGGCCGATATAGGTATCCCTAGCCCTCTTCAGGGGCCTGGAACACCAGTTCGACGAGGCCTTGGCGGCCGGTGACGGAGCACTTGCCATAGATATGGGAGATGTGCGTCTTCACCGTGCTGTCCGACAGGTTGAGCTGCTCGCTGATGTAGGCGCGCGAACGTCCCTCGATGACCAGGGGGAGAATCTGTGCCTCACGCGGGGAGAGGCGGTACTCGTCGATGAGCCGGTCGCAGGTAAGGCTGACGGCCGTGTTGAGGGCATCTTCGGGCGCAGCCTCATCTGCCGTGGCCACTGCGGACAGCTGGCCGTTGGCCCCGGCCTCGGCGACGGCGGCCGTGCCTTCCAGCC
>USJP01000276.1 GCA_900555105.1 uncultured Coriobacteriaceae bacterium
GAGCAGACGCTGCGCCGCGTTCACATGACGACCCAGCAGGACGAGCAGATTGCCCACGAGGCAGACGTCGTCCATGAGGAGGCTTAAGGCATGGCACAGGTAGACTTCATCGAGACGACCTTTGGCGAGCTTGTCGGCGCTGCCCAGGCGTACAAGGCCAAGGGCTGGCGCTTTGCGCAGTGCTGCGCCTCGCGCAACGGCGACGACGCCTTCGAGCTGCTCTATTCCTTCGTGGACGATGCGACCAACGAGGTGGCAAACCTGCGCGTCTGCGTAAGCTCTTCCGACGAGATTCCCAGCGTGGGCGGCATCTACCCCGTGGCGTTCATGTTTGAGAACGAGATGCACGACCTCTACGGCCTCACCGTGGTCGACATGAACCTCGACTACCGCGGAGGCTTCTATCACCTGCACATTCCCGCACCCATGGCCCAGGCCCCGCAAGGCAAGGCCAAGCCCGCCGCAGCCGCCAAGCCCGCTGCGGCGGCGGAATAGGAGGCCTGAGCTATGGCAACCAGGACCGTCATGCCCTTCGGCCCCCAGCACCCCGTGCTGCCCGAGCCCGTGCACCTCGACCTCGTGCTCGAGGACGAGCGCGTGGTGGAGGCCGTCCCCCAGATCGGCTTCGTGCACCGCGGCCTCGAGAAGCTCGTTGAGAAGCGCGACTACAAGCACTTTGTGCACGTGGCCGAGCGCATCTGCGGCATCTGCAGCTTCGGTCACTCCATGGGCTACAGCCAGGCAGTCGAGCGCCTCATGGGCATCGAGGTGCCCGAGCGCGGCCAGTACCTGCGCGTTATCTGGCATGAGCTGTCGCGTATTCACTCACATCTTCTGTGGCTGGGCCTTGCGGCCGACGCCATGGGCTTCGAGAGCCTCTTCATGCACACCTGGCGTCTGCGCGAGCACGTGCTCGACATCTTTGAGAAGACGGCCGGCGGCCGCGTGATCCTGTCGGTCTGCACCCCCGGCGGTGTCTTCAAGGATATCGAGAACACCGAGCTCAACGCCATCTGCGGCGTCCTTGCAAGCCTGCTTGAGGAGTACGACCAGATTGCCAACACGTTCCTCATGGACGACTCGGTGAAGAACCGCCTGGTGGGCGTGGGCTACCTTTCGAAGCAGGATGCCATCAACTACGGCTGCGTGGGCCCGTTTGGTCGCGCAAGTGGCATTGAGATGGACGTGCGCATGGCGGGCATCGATGCCTACTCCAAGCTGTATGATTTCCGTCCCGTGGTGTCTACCGAGGGTGACTGCTACGCCCGCTGCAAGGTGCGCATCGAGGAGGTGCGCCAGTCCATCGACATCATCAACGAGATGGTGGGCCGCATCCCGGCCGGCGAGGTACGCGTCGACGTGAAGGGTAACCCCGAGGAGGGCTCCTCGGCCTTCATGCGCGTGGAGCAGCCCCGCGGCGAGGCGTTCTACTACGTGCGCGGCAATGGCACCAAGTTCCTCGACCGTTTCCGTGTGCGCACTCCCACATCGGCCAACATCCCCGGCATGGCAGGCGCGCTTGCCGGCTGCGACCTGGCCGACGTCCCCAACATCATCCTGACCATCGACCCGTGCATCAGCTGCGCCGAGCGCTAAGGGAGGTAACACATCATGGCAGAATTCAAGCTCGGGCGTATGACCCTCAAGAGCCTTTTCTCCAAGCCCGCAACGAAGCTCTATCCCCTGGAGAAGCCACATTTTTTCGAGCAGACGAAGGGGCGCGTGCATCTCGAGCCCGATTCGTGCAGGTATTGCGGCCTGTGCGCAAGCGTGTGCCCCACCCAGGCGCTTGATGTCGACCGCAAGGCGCTGACCTGGTCGATTGACCGCTTCCGCTGCATCCAGTGCCGCAGCTGCATCGAGGCGTGCCATGAGGGCGCCCTCAGCATGCTCAACCACTATACAGACCCCGCCCAGGAGCGCGTGGTGGAGGTCTACGAGGTGAGCCCTCAGGAGCGCCAGCGCCGCGAGCAGGCTGCAGCCGAGAAGGCCGCCAAGGCAGCCAAGCTCAAGGCCGAGATGGCAGCCAAGAAGAAGGCCGAGGCCGAGGCGAAGGCCGCGGCAGAGGCAGCCGCGCAGGAGTAGGGCAGGACGGCCGCGTAGGGATGCCCGCACCGCAGGTCGAGGTGGGCGAGGATTTGTCCGTGGCTGCATTGCGTCGCGGGTCCGGGTGGGTTCGCTCCCTCGCCAACAATCGCATCTCAATGGGCTGGCAACGGATTGCGTCCGAAGCCGGCCCTTTCTTTTTGCCTGTCGGCGGCGCAACTTGTATGTGACCCTGTGTGCCAAGCGCTTTGCAAGGAAGCGCAGATGATACGATTATCCTATCTGTCTAGAAAGCGCCGGGAGCGTCCCGGTGCAATGCGTCGAAAGGCTACCCACCATGTGCGATTGCGGCTGCGCCGACCACAAGCCCCAAGATAAGGGCACGTACTTCATCACCACGCCCATCTACTATGTGAACGCCGCCCCGCACCTGGGCACGGCCTACTCCACCATCGTGGCCGACGTTCAGGCGCGTTTCCGTCGCATGGACGGCTATGACACGCTGTTCCTCACCGGCGTCGACGAGCACGGCCAGAAGGTCGCCGACTCGGCCGCTGCCCACGACATGACGCCCCAGCAGTGGTGCGACTCCCAGGCCCCTGCCTTCCAGGAGCTTTGGCGCACGCTCGAGATCACCAACGACGACTTTATCCGCACCACCCAGGAGCGCCACATCAAGGCGGTGCAGCACTTTTGGGAGGACCTCAAGGAGAAGGGCTACATCTACAAGGGCACCTACGAGGGTTGGTACTGCGTGCCTGAGGAGACCTACTTCACTGAGACCGACGTGCGCCACGCCAACACCGACGAGGACGGCAATTACGACGAGGCCGCCATCCCGCTGTGCCCCGACTGCAAGCGTCCGCTCGAGCGCATCCAGGAGGAGAGCTGGTTCTTCAAGCTTTCCGAGTTCCAGCAGCCGCTGCTGGACTTCTACGCCGCCCACCCCGACTTCATCGAGCCTGAGATTCGCCGCAACGAGGTCGTGAGCTTCGTTGAGGGCGGCCTCAAGGACCTCTCCGTCACGCGCACCACGTTCGACTGGGGCATCCCGCTGCCCTTCGACCCCGACCACGTGACCTATGTGTGGTTCGACGCCCTCATCAACTACATCACTGCCGCCGGTTATGGCGACCCCGAGGCCGCCGAGCGTTTCGCCCGCTTCTGGCCTGCTCAGCAGCACATCGTGGGTAAGGACATCATCCGCTTCCACTGCGTGATCTGGC
>USJP01000277.1 GCA_900555105.1 uncultured Coriobacteriaceae bacterium
GCCGACGAGGCCAAGGCCCCCAAGCCCGTCATCCTCGTGGTGAGCTTCGGCACGAGCTACAACGACTCGCGCCACATCACCATCGGCGCCATCGAGGACGCCATCCGCGAGACCTACCCCGACTACGACGTGCGCCGTGCCTTCACCGCGCAGATCATCATCGACAAGCTCGCCGAGCGCGACGGCATCGTCATCGACAACTTCGAGCAGGCCATGGACAAGCTCGTGGAAGAGGGCGTGCAAAAGGTCATCGTGCAGCCCACCCACCTTATGGCCGGCTATGAGTACACCGACGTCCTCAACTCCCTCCAAAGCAATTACGCCGACAAGTTCGAGGCCATCGTGCTGGGCGATCCGCTGCTCACGAGCGACGAGGACTATAGCGAGGTCGTTGAGGCCATCTGCGACGCCACAGCAGAATACGACGACGGCCAGACCGCCATCTGCTTCATGGGCCACGGCACCGAGGCCGACTCCAACGAGGACTACACGCACCTGCAGCAGGTTCTGACCGACGCCGGCCACACGAGCTACTTCGTTGGCACCGTCGAGGCAACCCCCACGTTCGACGACGTCGTCGAGGCCGCCCAGGCCGCCGGCTTCACCAAGGCCGTACTGCGCCCGCTCATGGTCGTCGCCGGCGACCACGCCAACAACGACATGGCCGACACCGAGGACCCCGACTCCTTTGCCAGCAAGTTCATCGCCGCCGGCTTCGAGGTCGAGTGCGTCGTCGAGGGCCTGGGCCAGCTCGTGGCCATCGATGACATCTACGTGCGCCACGTGGCCGACGCCATCACCCAGCTCTAAGCCTGCATAGCTTCCATATTTCAAGCAACAGGCCCCGCGTCGCACCGGTGTTTCCCCAGGCCGGCATGCATGGCGCGGGGCCCTTCCTCGTTTCTGCATGAAGCGCATCATCCAAGGACAGCACATGACCTACAGCACACATCGCAACGCCATTGCACTCGCAGCGCTCAGTCTCACGCTCCTCTGCGCGCCCCTGGCTTGGAACGCAGACCAGGCCCATGCTGCCGTGCGCATCCAGCCTGCCGCGACCCAGCAGGCTGGCGATACCAGCAGTTCCTCCGACAAGGTAGCCCAGGGTGCGGCAGCGGCCCAGCAAGACCTGCCCGACACCAAGAAGCTCACCGCCGTGAAGGCCTCCGACCTTGAAGAGGGCACCTACACGATCGAGGTCGCCTCGAGCTCGAGCATGTTCCGCATCACAGAAGCAAAGCTCACCGTTGCTGACGGAAAGATGACCTGCGAGCTCACCATGAGCGGCAAAGGCTACGGCAAGCTTTTCATGGGCACGGGCGAGCAGGCCGCCAAGGCCGACGAGAAGGACTGCATCCCCTACGTGGACAACGCGGGCGGCACGCACTCCTTCACGGTGCCGGTGGAGGCACTCAACACTGAGATCGACTGCGCCGCATGGAGCATCAAGAAAGAGTCCTGGTACGACCGCACCCTGGTGTTCCTCGCCGACACGCTGAAGCCCGCCGAGGCGGCGCTTGCCGACGGTACCTACACGGCCAACGTGGCGCTTGAAGGCGGCACGGGCCGCGCGAGCGTTGAAACGCCCTGCACCCTCAAGGTGGAGAAGGGCGCCATGACCGCCACCGTGGTGTGGTCGAGCCCCAACTACGACCAGATGATCGTGAACGGCACACAGTACCTTCCCGTGAACAAGACCGGCAACTCGACGTTCGAGATTCCCGTGACGGCGCTCGACACCGCCCTGGCCGTACAGGCCGAGACGTGCGCGATGAGCGAGCCGCACATGATCGACTACACGCTCACCTTCTCCGCACCCGTCGCGCAGAAGGGCTAGACGGATGACCCAGAGCCGCGAACGCACACGCACATGGCTTGCAAAAACCCTCACACGCAGGGATTTCATCGGCTTGGCCGCAGCTGCTGGCGCAGGGGCGGCGTGCGTTGCGGCTCTGGGCCTTATGGGATGTTCAGGCCCAGATGACGGCGAGGCCGCAGGCGGCGCAGCGACGTCGGCGGCCCAGACGAGCGGCTCTGATGGGGACAACCCTGCGAGCGCCGAGCGTCCCTCGTGGAGCAACCCCGAGGTGGGAGGCAACCTTGCGCACACGGGCAGCCTCGGCCTCGCCTGGGCCACAGGCTTCACCGTGGACCTCTACGAGGGAGACCGCGCCCTTGCCTGCATCGCCGACGGCACACGCTATCTCTTTGTACCCGCAGGCGACGCGCCTCAGGGAATCGCCGGAGATGTCACGGTGCTTGAGCGGCCCCTTTCGAACATCTACCTCGCAAGCTCCTCAACGCTGTGCCTCTTTGCGGCCCTGGGCGCCGTGGATTGCGTGAGCCATGTGAGCGTCACGCAGGAAACTTGTACAGTAGAGGCGTTTACGCAGGCCATCGCCTCGGGGGACATCGTCTACGGCGGCAAGTACAGCGCACCCGACTACGAGGCGTTTCTCAACGGCGGTTGCAGGCTCGCCGTGGAAAACACGATGATTTACCACACCCCCGAGGTGCGCGAGAAGCTCATGCAGCTCGGGGTTCCCGTCATCGTTGAACAATCGAGCCTGGAGAGTGCCCCGCTCGGCAGGCTCGAGTGGATCATGCTGTGGGGCGCCATGCTCGACAAGGTGTCGGCGGCCCAAGAGGTTCTCGACAGGCAGGCCCAGCTCATCGCAGACGTTGAGGCGCGTGTGGCGGCCCAGCCGCTCGACTGCACCGTGGCCTTCTTCTACATCAACGCCAACGGCGCGGCCGTGGTGCGCAAACCCGGCGACTACGTGGCGAAGATGATTGCCATGGCGGGCGGCACCTACGCGTTCGCCCAGCTCGCAGGCGCTGACGAGAACCGTTCCTCCTCCACCACGCTCGAGATGGAGGCGTTCTACGCCCAGGCAAAGGACGCCGACGTCATCATCTACAACTCCACGGTCGCAGGCAGGCTCAAGGGACTCGACGAGCTTGTGGCACTCAACCCCCTGCTCGCCGACTTCAAGGCCGTCAAGAACCGCCGGGCCTGGTGCTGCGAGCAGAACGTCTACCAGCAGATGACTGCGACGGGCGAAGTGGTGGCCGACCTGCACGAGGCGATAGCCGACACCGACCGCGACGAGCTCACCTTCCTCTTCAGGCTCACATGACACACGAAAGGCGTGCGATGAGGCACACAGACAGCTGGCGAGACAGCAAGCGGCGATTCGTCGTGACCATGGTGCTGGCAAGCCTGGTGCTGGCGGCGCTTCTGTGCGCAAACCTGTGCATCGGGTCGGTGG
>USJP01000278.1 GCA_900555105.1 uncultured Coriobacteriaceae bacterium
CCGGCGCGCACCATGGCGGCACCGAGCATGACGTCGCCCGTGGGGTTGGTCACGCGCACCTGCTCACCGTCGGAAATGCCCAGCTCAGCGGCATCGTCGGCGTTCATCTCAATGTAGTTGGTGGCGCAGATGTCACGCAGCACCGGGTTGTTGGCCTGCATCGAGATGGAGCGGAAGCGAGGCTTGTAGGTCGTGGCGCCGAAG
The DNA here is from genome assembly GCA_900555105.1 of uncultured Coriobacteriaceae bacterium. Lineage (GTDB taxonomy): Bacteria > Actinomycetota > Coriobacteriia > Coriobacteriales > UMGS124 > UMGS124. The sequence continues at coordinate 205 of USJP01000278.1, forward strand.
GGGAACTCCTCGGCGTCGAAGGCCTCGTCGAGCGGGGTGCCGTCGGCCAGGGACTGCGGCGTGTAGTGCAGCGTGCCGCTGGGGTACTCGCCCGAATAGGGGTTCTTGTGCGTGGCCTTCTTCTCGCCCCAGATGAAGCACTCGAAGGGCTTGCCGGCGTAGGCGTTGCGCTTGCCGTCGCCCAGGCACTCCTCGATGGGGTGGAAACGGCTGCCGCGCGACATGACCTTGAGGACCTTGGGCCACTCCTCCTCCTTGACGGAGGCCTTCCACTTCTCGGGGAGGTTGTCGAGGCCCTGGAGGTGCATCTCTTCCTCGGTGATGTCCTCAACAGGCTCGCCGTCGTAGGCGAGGTTGGCGAGGGCCTTCACGTAGAAGTCGCAGGCCTCGTTGTAGGGGTAGGCGTTGCCGTCGACGTCGAACAGCGCGTTATCACCGAAGCCGGGCACGCCGCAGGCCTTGGACACGTCAGCGATGAAGGCCTCCCAGGAGGCGTTGCGGCCGTCGTCGAGCAGCATGGACTCAGCCTGCTTGACGGGCCAACGCACCGCGTCGCCATAACCGGCCCAACCCTCCATGTCCAGCACGCCCCAGCTCTCGTAGGGGTTCGTGTCAGGCACGATGTAGTCGGCGTACTGGGTGTCCTCGCCCATCACGACGTCGCAGGAGATGACGAGCGGGATGATGTCGGGGTCCTTCAGGCGCTCGACCACGGAGTCGCGCAGGGCGCCGGGGGCCATGGTCAGGGTGCTCTTCATGAAGATGAGCATGATCTTGCACTGGTAGGGGTACTGGTTGATGATCGACCAGAGCATCTGGTTGTCGGCGTTGCCGCTGGTAGCGTAGTACGGCAGCTTGGGCTGGGGGTTCTCCTCGCCGGCAGCCACGCGGTTCTTGTACTCGTCGGTGTCTTCCCAAGCGATGTTCGTACGAGACAGCGACGTGGCCTTGTTCTCGGGAAGACCCTCGACCATGGAGGTCGACAGGTTGTAGCGAGCGCCGTTGCCGTCAGCGCCTGCGCCTATGTTGGTGGGAGCAGCGCCGCCGACCATCTCGCAGGAGCCCACGAGGGCGTTGAGGATACGGTAGGCAAAGGCCGTCTCGAGGCCGTTCTGCGTGCCCGATCCGCCCATGAGGCGAGCGGAGGACTTGGTGCCGTGGGAGGTGAACTCCTTGGCGATACGGTTGATCTCCTCGACGCTCACGCCGCAGATCTCGGAGTACTCCTCGGGGGTCTTCTCATAGATGCTCTCGAGCATGAGCGACCACGCGGTACGCACGTGCACGCCGTTGACCTCGCCGTCGAAGTCCAGGTCGGCCTGGGTGCAAGTGGTGTTCACGACAGGCTCGCCGGTGGCGGAGTCGATGCACACGCGGAAGTCGGGGTCGGAGGCACCCTCCTCGAGCACGGGGGTCTCAAGGCCGGCCTGCTCGGGGCGCAGGAACTTGCGGTAGTTCTCGTCGGCCTCGTCGACCACAACGAGCAACGTTGCGTTGGAGAAGGAGCCGTAGCCGGCGTCCCATGCGGCCTGGAAGTTGGGGAAGCGCAGGTACTCCTCGTTGTAGGCCTCGTTGTCCACGATCCACTGCACTGCGGCGCAGGAGAAGGCGGGGTTAGTGGAAGCCTTGATCGGCACCCAGTTGATGCCGGGCATGGTGGGCGTGACGTTGCCGTTACCAAGCACGGGGTCGAGGACGTCCATCTTGCACTCGCCGTCGCGCAGGCGCTTGGCCGAACGTTTGGCGATGCCCTGGAAGCTGTTGCCCGTGGCGCCGGGGAACTCGCCCATCCACAGGATGTACTCGCAGTAGTCAACGTCGGAGATGGCGCCCACCGAGCGCTTCTCGGTCAGGGGCTTGGCCCACTGAGCGCAGCCGCAGGTGGCGCCATGGCCGACCTGGTTCACGGTGCCGAAGGCCTTCACGAAGCGGCCCGAGGTGCCGTAACGGCCGTCAGAACGACCGCCCATGAGCACGAGCTGGTTGGAGACGGTGCCCAGGTCGGGGCGCTCGGGGTCGATGAGGGTGGTGTTGTCATGAACGGCCTTGAAGCCCTCGATCTCGCGGTCCTCGCCCAGGTCGGCGAAGAGCTTGCCGCCCTCGGTGACCTCGGTGATGAGCTGATCCCAGGAGATGGCCGTCCACTTGTTCTCGCCGCGCTTGCCGGCGCGCTTGAGGGGCGTGGTGATACGGTCGGGCTGGCTGTACATGACCCAGGTTCCCTGGCCGCGGGCGCACACGGTGCCGTGCGTGGTGTTGCCGTAGCCGTTGGCAAAGCTCTGGGCGCGATACGCGTCGTCCAGCGATGCCTCGAAAGGCAGGCACGGATAAGCGCTGTTCACGTGATAGGGGTTGCCGCCCACCGACAGCACGCGGCCGGTCTCGCGGTCGATCTTCACGCGGTTGCCGCAGTCGCAGTAGCATCCCAGGCACGTGCTGTAGCGCACGATGACGTCATCGTTGACGGCGAGCTCACCGGTCTTGGGGTCGACCTTCGCCTCGACGGGCTGGCCCTTGGTAGGCGCCGGGACCTCCGCCTCGGCGGCGAGAGCCGCGGGGGCGTTGCCCAAAAGGCCGGTGCCCGCAACCGTGAGCAGACCTGCGGCTGCCATGCCGGCAGTGAATGTCCTTCGGTCCATGCAGATCGGATCCATGTTCCTCCTCCTTGACTGTCCCTTACATATATATGCGGGGCTTTGCGACTCCCGCGCTTCCCCGCGCAGGATCGTCTTGCCACGGTGCGACGCATGTGCGCCCGCGCCGTTACCCGCATCGATGCACTATGTCAAGAATGTTTCCGGGGCACATCCAAACGTTGTTGCTATATCGCCAAATCCGCAACATTCCTGGCACCGAACTGAGATTCGAGCTCATTACCACGTTGTGACTATTGCAATTTGTCTGCCCTGGTAGGCATACTTAACCAGATACAACGAGTGTAGGGGGCACCATGGGAGAGACCATTCGCGGCCTTAAGATGCTGTGTCGGCGCAACATCGGGTTCGCGTTCTTTTTGGCTTGGAACTACATAGCCTTGTACGGTTGCGGCATGGCCATTGGGTCGTT
>USJP01000279.1 GCA_900555105.1 uncultured Coriobacteriaceae bacterium
CTCGACGAGGCCGAAGTCCAGGGCGCGGGCCGGGCAGGCCAGCACGCACACAGGCTTGAAGCCGGCAGCCAGACGCTCGGCGCAACCGTCGCACTTGGTGGAATGACCAAGCTCCGCGTTGACCTTGGGGGCGCCGTAGGGGCAGCTCGTGGCGCAGGCGCCGCAGCCGATGCAGACCTCCTCGTCAACGCTCACAAGGCCGGTCTCCTCGTCCTTGTGCATGGCGCCGGTGGGGCAGGCCACCACGCAGGCGGGGTTGTCGCAGTGCTGGCAGGGCACGGGGCGCCACGTGAACGACAGGCCGTTGGGGTACTCGCCCACGGGCACGTCGTAGGTGGTCTCGCCCGCGTCGTTCAACACCCGGATGCGCTGGATGTTCTCGGACAGGCGGTGCTCCATCTTGCATGCGACGGTGCAGGTGCGGCAACCGATGCAGCGGTGCAGGTTGATTGCAAAACCGTACTTCATCGTCAGCCTCCTTTATGCCTTCTCGACCTGGACCAGGTTGTCGTAGGGTGCGTAGTTGGTCTCGTACACGAGGTCCTGAGCGGGGTTCAGGACCATCTGGAGCAGCGTGCCGTAGTGGTTGCCCTCGGGGAAGTCCTTGGGCCACCAGCCCTGACGCTGGTTGAGGCAGCCGGGCTTGATTTCGGGCGTGACCAGGGCCTTGACCTTGTACCAGCCGCGGTCGTTGAAGACCTTGACCACGTCGCCCGTCTGGATGCCGCGGGCGGCCGCGTCGTCGCATGCCATCTCGAGCCAGGGCTCGGGCGCGATTTCGCGGATCCAGGGCAGCTGGACGTGCTGGGAGTGCGTGGTGTACACGGTGCGGCAGTTCATGAAGGTGAGCGGGTACTCCGCGGCCTTCTCGCTGCGGTTGCCCTCGAGCGGCTCGTAATAGGTGGCCAGCTCTTCGCCCATGCTGCTCTGCCAACCGGTGTAGACCTCAACGCGGCCGGAAGCAGTGGAGAAGCGCAGGCCCTCGTTGGCCACGTAGGGCTGGGGGTAGTTCGCACGAGCCACGCCGTTGGCCTTGAGCTCGTCGAAGTCGATGGTGCTGAACTCAGGCGCGAGGTTGCGGCCCAGGATATAGTCGCGGCCGAAAGTCTCGGCGTCGTACTTCCAGGTGGTATCCTCGAGAATGCCGAACTTCTCGCAAACGCCCTGGGCGATCTCGCGGTCGGTCTTGGCTTCCCACATGGGGGTGATGCACTGCTCGCGCACCTGCATGTACATGTTGCCCCAGGTAGGAACGATCTCGAAGGGCTCCTCGTAGTACGAGGTGACGGGCAGCACGAGGTCGGCATAGCGGGCGCCGGGAGTCATGATCTGCTCGGAGACGATGATGAAGTCGAGCTGCGGCAGCGCCTCGTTGACCACGCGGTTCCAGTCGGGACCCTGGGTACCCCAGCCGTACGCCACCGTCCACAGGAGCTTGATGGGATAGGGCTGCTGGGTAGACAAGATGTCGATCCACTGGGTGCCGGGCAGGGTCTTGCAGGCGTGGCCCTCGCGGGGGGCCAGCGTGTCGGGCGAGCAGCAGCACAGGATCTTGAAGAGCGTGCCGCCAGCCCAGTTCACGTTGGCGTGGGCCTTGCCGATGTTGCCGGTGATGGCCGCGAGCTGGATGAGGGCGCGCATGGGCAGGTGGCCGTTCCAGTAGCGGTTGGTGCCCTGGGAGCAGCGCAGGCTGCAGGGCGCCTCGGCGACGTAGAGGTCGGCCAGCTTCACGATGTCCTCGGCCGGGACCTCGCAGATCTCGCTGGCAGCCTCGGGCGTCCAGGGCTCGAGCGACTCGATAAGCAGCTGGTAGCCGGGCTTCACGGTCACGGTCGCACCGTCAACCTCGATCTGGAACTCGCCGTAGAGGGCGGCGCCGTCGGGCATGACGCAAGCCTCGGGCATGTCGGGGTTGAACTGAACCGAAGGATAGGCGGGCTTTTTCTCGGCCGGGATGGGAGCAACGGGCACGGCCGCGCCAGCAGCCTCGTCCCACACCAGGTAGTTCTCGCCGTCCATGACGTTCATCTTGGACTCGACGTCTACCAGGAAGGCAAGGTTGGTGTAGTTGCGGATGTAGTCCTCGTCAACATGGCCCTCGTCGACGATGCGCTTCATCATGGCAAGAACCATCGCGGCGTCGGTGCCGGGGCGGATCGGAATCCACCAGTCAGCCTTGGCGGCGGTGCGGGAGAAACGCGGGTCGACCACGACGAGCTTGGCGCCGGCTTCCTGGGCGTCGAAGACAAAGTGCATGTCCTGCATGTTGGTCTCAGCGTAGTTGCAGCCGAACATGATGATGCTCTTGGAGCCCTTCATGTCCTCCCACTCGTTGGCCTCCTGCATGACGTTGAGCGTGGGAAGGTACGCCAGGTTCATGGCCAGGTCGCCCATGATGCCGAAGTTGGAGATCTCGGTGGCGTCGAAGGTGTTCGCCATCATGTTGCAGTACTTCTGATGGCCCACGCCGTAGTTGCCGGTCATGCCGAGGAACGCGTTGGACTCAGGGCCGTAGGTGTCCATGATGTACTGCATCTTCTCGTGGATGAGCTCGAAAGCCTCATCCCAGGAGATGCGCTCGAACTCGCCCGAGCCGCGCTCGCCCACGCGCTTCATGGGGTACTTCACGCGGTCGGCGGAGTAGACGCGCTGCATGGCGTTGGAAATGCCACGCAGGCAGATGCGCTTGTGTGCAGGATCGGGGTACTCGGCAGGCTCGACCTTCTGGATGACGTCGTCCTTCATGTACGCCTGGATGCCGCAGCTGCCGACGCAGTTGGGGGCGCACACCGAGCGGGCGGTCGTGTCGTAGGCGACCTGACCTGCGGAAAGGTCGAGCTTCTCGGCCAAGGGGTCGGGCACGGCGGCCTCGTCGGCCTGAGCGGCGGGCACGAGCACCTGGGGAACGGAAGCGACCAGACCCGCGGCGGCAGTTGCCTTGAGGAACTGGCGACGACCAAGCTTCAGCTGGCCGTGCATGTCGTTGGTGCGCTCAATCACAAGGATCCCTCCTTATTTAACGAGCTCATGGCAAATAAAGGGGCACCCACAGTCTGCAGCCCGCAAGTAAAGGGAAAAATGCGACGCAAACACCCGGGCGGCGGCATGCATCACCGCTGCACGTTGGCAGGTCTACCTGCATCTATGGCGTTTCGCTGGCGCAAATCCCCTTGTCGCCCCTCCTTAAACCAGAAGAATACGGCCTCACGCGAGCGCATGGCACAAATTTGCGGGAAATCGAAAAAGTCG
>USJP01000280.1 GCA_900555105.1 uncultured Coriobacteriaceae bacterium
AGCCGAAGTTGTTCTTTGCGAACTCGTCGGTCAGCTCGGGGAGCACGTGATGCACGAGACGGTTGACGGTGACCTCGGCCTTGGCGATCTGGGCCTCGGGGGCCTCCTCGCCCTCAGCGACGGGAGCCTGGGGAAGCTCGAACTCGACGGTCTTGGTCTCGGTGGGGTTCATGCCGATGAGGCCCTTGTCGAAGCCCTCGGGCATCTGGCCCTGGCCGAGGTGGTACAGGCGGTTCTCGAAGTTGATCTTCTCGAGGTTCTCGCCACCCTTGACCTTGATGTACACGAAGTCATCGGCCTCAACGGCACGACCCTCGATGTCCTCGTACTTGCCCAGGTAGCCGCGGAAGGTGTCGATCTGGGCCGTAATCTCGGCCTCAGTGGCCTCCTCGGAGGGAAGCGTGATCTCGACGGGCTCATAGGAGCTCAGGGTGAGCTCGGGGCGCACGGTGTAACGCACCTTGAAGGAGAAGTCCTCGCCGGCGACAACAGGCTGGACATCGACGAAGTTGGGATCGCCGATGGCAACGATGTCCTCAGCCTCAAGCACCTTCGGGGCGGCCTCGTTCACGAGGGCCTCGGTGGCCTGGCCCAGGACAGCGTCCTTGCCGATGTTGTTGTCGATCACGGGACGAGGGGCCTTGCCGGGACGGAAGCCCGGGAAGCGATACTTCTTGGCCAGCTCCTTGTACGTGTCGGCAATGGCCTTGTCCACAGCCTTGGCGTCAACGGTGACGCTGACCTCGACCACATTGTTCTCAAGACGCTCTGCCGAAGTTTGCAACGTTCCTCCAACTGATCGGATCCGGGTGCACAACTGCACTAACGAATGGTGCGGGCGAAAGGGGTCGAACCTTCACGGGTATTACCCACTGGAACCTAAATCCAGCGCGTCTGCCAATTCCGCCACGCCCGCTTAGACGAAAAACCATCATAGTCTACCAGAAGAACCGCACAGAACAATCAACACTTTAGAACTCGATAGATTGCCATTTATTTGATGGAGAAAGAGTATCCCATGCCCCATGCCGTCTTCAAATAGCGCGGCTTTGCGGGGTTCTGCTCAATCTTCTCGCGAATCTTGCGCACATACACGGCAATGGAGATGGCGTCGTCGAGGTACTCCTTGCCCCAGACAGCCTCGATGAGCTCTTCCTTGCTCATGACCGTCTCTGGCTTGAGTGCCAGGGTGTAGAGGATCTGGAACTCCTTGGGCGTCAGCTGAACCGAGGTGCCGTTGAGCGCAAGCGCCTGACGCACGGAGTCGAATTCAAACTCCCCCACCTTGAGCGTCTCGCTGGGAGCCGGGGCAGCCTGCGCCTTCGCCCGCTGCGAGCGACGTTGCAGCGCCTCGAGGCGCATGAGGAGCTCCTCGCCGTCGAAAGGCTTGACGAGATAGTCGTCGGCACCCCGCGAAAACGCCTCGCGCTTGTCTGGAACAGCACCCTTTGCCGAAAGGAACACGACGGCAACCTCGGAATCGAGCGCGCGGATGCTCTCGCAGACCTGGTAGCCGTCGAGACAGGGCATCATGATGTCGAGCAGCACGACATCGGGCGCATAGGCCTTGAAGACTTCAATCGCCTGGCGGGAGTCCCCCACTCCGCGAAACTCGTGGCCCGCCGACTCGCACACCGACTGTACAAGCACATGGAAGCTGGGCTCGTCGTCAACAAGCATGACCTTCATGTCAGACCTCCTCAATGACTTTGACGGGCAACTCGACGGTAAACGTGCTGCCTTGACCGACCTTGCTGACAACGTGCACCGATCCGCCCATGAGCTCGCTGAGCTCCTTGACGAGCGTGAGCCCCAAGCCGCTTCCGCCATACCTCCTCGAAATGGAGGAGTCAGCCTGGCGGAAACGCTCGAAGACGACACGCAGGTCTTCCTCGGGAATACCGATGCCATCGTCTTTCACCTGCACGGTCAGCGTGCCCGAATCTGGGTCCACGCGCAAGACGAGGTCGACATGCCCCTCTTGACCGCAGAACTTGATCGCATTGCCCACGAGGTTCATGACCACCTTGTGCACGACATTGGGGTCGACGACAACCATGGGCAGGTCATCGGGGACGTCGAGCCTCCATGCGATGGACTTCTCCTGCGCCAGGGGCGCGGCCACGGAGTCGACAGCGTTCACGACATCATACAAGTCGCACTCGACGGGGTCGAGCACGAAACGCCTGGCCTCGATGCTTGCGGCGTCGAGCGTGTTGTTGATGGTGAGCAGGAGCGACTTGGCATTGCGCTTGATTCCCTCAAGAAGCTTCACGTCGCGCTCGTCTGTGAGCCGTGCCTCGCGCAGACACACCTCGGCATAGGCGTTAATCGAGGCCAAGGGCGTACGGAGTTCATGGCTCATCGTCGACAAGAAGGTCGTCTTGTACTCGACCTCCTCCTTGAGACGAGTGTTTGCCTGCTCGAGCTCAATCGTGCGCTCGCGCACACGGGACTCCAGCTCGTCGTGGGAAACCTTGAGCTGCTTCTCCATGAGCGCAAGGTCGGCCTTGAGATGGGCCACCTCGCCAAACGCGACACCGGTGCCGAGCTTGCCGCCCAATGCACCCTCTCCCACCTCGACCGCAGCACGCGAAAGCTGTTCGAGAGGCCTGCTCACCAGCTTGTGCAATGCAACGACAATACATGCGACCAGCTCAACGGCAAGCACGACAAAAAGCCCGCCGAACAGCATGACAGACTCGGCATGACCCTGCGTGTAATTGGAAAGAGGTATGACGACGCTGACCGCGCCACCCACGTCGGGAAGGGCCATCACATAGCGATAGCAGACGTTCCCCTGATACGCGGCAACGCCGAAGAATTCAGACTTTCCGGATTTAAACGACGAGATGGCATCAAGCTCGAAAGGGTCGGCCGAGGTCGTCGAGGTGGGGCGCATGTCGAGGAGGTGCACGCAGACCTGCGCGTCCGGAGCGAACGAAGCGGCGCTGTCCTGTGCGCTGTCGAAATCGCTGTAGCGCCAAAACGAGGCGACTTGCTGAGCAAGGAGGCGCGATTCGGAAAGCGCAGCCTGCTCGTTGGCCCTGTCGGTGTGCTCGGCAAACACAACGGCGTAGGCGCCGAGCGTGAAAAGAAGGAGCGCCAAGACCGCCACAACAAGCATGGTGGAAAGTCGGCCCGAGGGACGCTGGGAGTCTGACTGCTCATCACAGGCAAGACCGACAACTTCTTCCATGAAGGGCTCCTCCCATCTCATCGGCTCGGAGGTGCAGCAGCACGA
>USJP01000281.1 GCA_900555105.1 uncultured Coriobacteriaceae bacterium
AGTGTCGCGCTCAACCGCTGGGGCGACATCGAGGCCGACGAGGACGGGCGCACCAGCCAGCCGGGCGTGTGGGCCGGCGGCGACATCGTGACCGGCGCGGCTACCGTCATCCTTGCGATGGGTGCGGGAAAGCGCAGTGCGCACAGCATTCTCGAGTCCTTTGAGGCCTAGTTTCTAAAACACAAAACACCTGGTAGAATGCGGTCGCGTCGCGGTTAAGCTTTTTTGGGAGCAGCCCAGACAAGCTTTGCGGACGCGACCGTTTTTCGTCAAAAGCCGAGTCGCATCGCCGACGCAATCCGGCCCCGGCAGTCGTAGAATGGTATCCGACTGTCCGCAATGTAAGGGGAGGTTTTAGCTGTGAACCGTACAACCGTCGCCAGCATCTTCGCTAACTCCGAAAGCCTTGGGGGAACCACGCTGACCGTGGCGGGATGGGCGCGCTCCATCCGTGACTCCAAGGCCGTGGGATTCGTTGCCCTCAACGACGGCAGCTGCTTCAACAACCTTCAGGTCGTCCTGAGCCGCGACGTCCTGTCCAACTACGACGAGATCGTTGCGCAGAACGTGGGCACCGCCTTCGTCGTGACCGGCGAGCTTGTGCTGACGCCCGGCGCCCAGCAGCCCTTCGAGCTCAAGGCGCTTACCATCGAGGTCGAGGGCCCCTCTGCTCCCGACTACCCGCTGCAGAAGAAGCGCCACACTGTCGAGTACCTGCGCACCATCCAGCATCTGCGTCCCCGCACCAACCTGTTCAGCGCCGTGTTCCGCGTGCGCTCCGTGGCCGCCTTCGCTATCCACTCCTTCTTCCAGGAGCGCGGCTTCGTCTATGTGAACACGCCCATCATCACCGCCAGCGACTGCGAGGGTGCCGGCGAGATGTTCCATGTGACCACGATCGACCCGGCCAACCCGCCGCTCGACGACCACGGCAACGTCGACTACAGCCAGGACTTCTTCGGCAAGGCCGCCAATCTCACGGTGTCGGGCCAGCTCCAGGCCGAGAACTTCGCCATGGCGTTCGGCGACGTCTACACCTTCGGTCCGACGTTCCGCGCCGAGAACTCCAACACGCAGCGCCATGCCGCCGAGTTCTGGATGGTGGAGCCCGAGATCGCCTTCGCCGACCTCGAGGACGACATGAACCTCGCCGAGGACATGCTCAAGTACGTCATTCGCTACGTCATGGATCACTGCCCCGACGAGCTCAACTTCTTCAACTCCTTCGTCGACAAGGGCCTCATCGAGCGTCTAGAGCACGTCGCTTCCAGCGATTTCGGCCGCATCAGCTACACCGACGCCATCAAGGTCCTCGAAGAGGCTGTTGCCGGCGGCCATGAGTTCGAGTACCCGGTGTACTGGGGCTGCGACCTGGCCACCGAGCATGAGCGCTTCCTCACCGAGCAGCACTTCAAGCGCCCTGTCTTTGTGACCGACTACCCCGCCGAGATCAAGGCGTTCTACATGCGCATGAACGACGACGGCAAGACCGTCGCGGCCACCGACTGCCTGGTGCCCGGCATCGGCGAGATCATCGGCGGCTCGCAGCGTGAGGAGCGCCTCGACCTGCTCGAGAAGCGCATCACCGACCTGGGCATGAACCCCGAGCAGTACAAGTACTACCTCGACCTGCGCCGTTACGGCAGCTGCAAGCACGCAGGCTTCGGCCTGGGCTTCGAGCGCCTCGTGATGTACCTCACGGGCGTGTCGAACATCCGCGACGTGCTGCCGCACCCCCGCACCGTGGGCAACGCGGATTTCTAAGGAACGAGCGCAAGACGTCGCACCGGCGTCACATGAGAGATTACGCGCGGGGCGTGCCATCGGGTGCGCCCCGCGGTATAGTCTTCTGCGTGCTTGTCCACGATAGCCCCCAACCTGTTTTTGCTTCGCCTTAAAGGAGTCTTATGCGCATCATCGCAGGCAGTGCCCGCGGCAGGGAGATCTCGGCCCCCAAGGGGCTCGAGACGCGCCCTGTGACCGACATCATCCGTGAGTCGCTCTTCAACATCTGGCAGTTCGACGTGGAAGGGGCCGACTTCCTCGACCTCTTCAGCGGCAGCGGCTGCATGGGCCTGGAGGCCCTCTCCCGCGGCGCCAACCGTGCCGTGATGGTGGACGCAGGCTCCGACCAGGTGCGTGTCATCCGAGCCAACCTCAAGAAGACGGGCCTGGACAAGTGCCATGCCGAGGTCGTGCGCGACGACGTGTTCCGCGTCATCGGCCATCTGGGCCGCACGCACCAGACCTTCGACATCGTGTACCTCGACCCGCCCTTCACGGTGGATGAGATCTTCATCCCTGTCATGGAGGCCCTGGCCGACGGCGCCCTGCTCGCCGAGGGCGGCACGGTCGCCATCCGCACGCGCGACCGCAAGGAGATGCCCGACGACTTCGGCGTGCTGCACAAGGTGCGCCTGAAGCGCTATGGCAGCTCTACGGTGCACTTCTACGAGCGCGTGGAGGAGGAGTCGCAGGGCGAGCCTGAGACCGCATCTGAGGACGCTCAGGGTGACGGTGACCCCGCAGCACAGGAGTGCAGCCAGGATGCATAGGGAGATGCGTCGTATCAAGCAGCAGCTGAGCCATGAGGCGGCCGCGCAGGTCATGCGCGAGGCGACCTCAGGCGTTTTGGCACTTGAGGGTGACGACGGCTATCCGTATGCCGTACCCATCAGCCATGTTTGGACTGACGAATGCCTGGGCGGCGAAGATGAGTTCATCGGCCGCATCTATTTTCACAGTGCTCGCGAGGGCTACAAGATCGACTCCATCATGGACAGCGAGAAGGCGTCGTTTGCCGTGGTGGTGCGCGACGAGATCGTGCCCGACGAGTACACCACGTACTTCAAGAGCGCCATTGCCACCGGGCGCGTGCACGTGCTTGAAGACGACGAGGAGCGCCTGCGCGGCCTTCGCGCCCTGGCTGAGAAGTACAACCCCGGCCAGCAGGAAAGCGCCGAGAAGGAGATCTCAGGGGCGATGAGCCATGTGGCCGTCATCGCCTTTGAAGTGGAGGAGCTCACCGGTAAGCAGGCACGCGAGCTTGCGATCCGCGAGGTCAAGGCTTCTGGGGTGGAGTAGGCCCAAGTTGCAAGTTGTGGTCAGTTCATGAAGCAAAGGTTGCTTCATTGACCTGAAACACGCGATGCCCTATATTTACTTCTTGCCGAAAGGCACTCTCCAATTGCGGGATGGAGCAGTCTGGTAGCTCGCCGGGCTCATAACCCGGAG
>USJP01000282.1 GCA_900555105.1 uncultured Coriobacteriaceae bacterium
GTTAAACCCTGGGAGCCTTTTGCGTTAGGCGTTGAAGTGCGCGGCCGATGGCGGTCTCGTTGACGTCAAGGAACCTAGTACACCATGCCCATGGCGGCACGGACCTCGTCGAGGGTGGCGTCGGCGATCTCGTTGGCGCGCTTGTTGCCCTCGTGGATGACGTCCTTGATGTAGTCGAGGTCCTGCTCATAGGCGCGACGGCGCTCGCGGATGGGGGCGAGGTAGCCGTTGACGGCCTCGGTGACGTACTTTTTGAGGGCGCCCGAGCCGCCGTCACCGATTTCCTCGGCGATCTCGGTCTCCTTGCGGCCGGTGCACAGCGCCGCGGTCGTAAGGAGGGCCGACACGCCGGGGCGGTTCTCCTTGTCGAAGTAGATGTTGCGGTCGGCGTCGGTCGTGGACTTCTTGATGCGCTTGGCCGTCTCTTCCTCGGTCATGGACAGAGAGATGGCGTTGCCGTAGGACTTGCTCATCTTGCGGCCGTCCAGGCCGGGAATCTCGATGGCGTCAGTGAGCAGCGCCTCGGGCTCGGGGAAGACCTGGCCGTAACGCTCATTGAACCTGCGTGCAACAAGGCGCGTGGCTTCGATGTGAGGCAACTGGTCCTTGCCTACGGGCACGACGTTGCCCTTGCAGAACAGGATGTCGCAGGCCTGGTGGATGGGGTAGGTGAGCAGAAGGCCGGTGAGAGCGTGGCCCGAGGCCTCCATCTCGGCCTTGACGGTGGGGTTGCGCTGCAGCTCGGCTTCGGTCACAAGCGACAGGAAGGGGAGCATGAGCTGGTTGCAAGCGGCGATGGCCGAGTGCGTGTAGATGGGCGTCTTGGCGGGATCGATGCCGCAGGCCAGGTAGTCCATGACCATGTTGTACACGTTGTCCTGGATGTTGGCCGTGGTGTCGCGGTCGGTGATGACCTGGTAGTCGGCGATGAGCACCATCGTGTTGACGCCCATGTTCTGCAGGCGCACGCGCTCGCGGATGGTGCCGAAGTAGTGGCCCAGGTGCAGACGGCCCGTGGGGCGGTCGCCCGTGAGCATGCGGTAGTTCTCGGGGTGCAGGGTAAGGTCTTCCTTGATCTGGTTGCTGCGCTTGAGGCTTGCCTCGAAGCTGCCTTCGTTAGCCATGCGATAGCTCCTCGTCACTTGGAGTCTGACAGTCTCGTGTGCGGGCAGACTGCCCGTGTTTACAGGGTTTTCATAATAGACCATTACAACCATCAAGAGGACTTGTAGAATCCCAAATGTTGGCAATGTGGCGTATACGCCACAAGACAGGCGGCCATTGGGCGCCGGGAGGCAAGACGACATGTATGACGCACCGCTCTCTTTGAGCGAGGAACTGGCAGCCCAGATTGCCGACGACTACGCTCATGGCCGTGTGAGCCCGTGGCGCTGTCCTGACGCCGCGGCCCTGCGGCGCGTTCCCGCCACGCGCGACGAGCAGACGCTCATGCGCCCCGCTTTTGTCCGCGACATCGAAAAGACGCTCAATGTGCCTGCGTACAACCGCTATGCCGGCAAGACGCAGGTCTTCTCGTTTCGCCAGAACGACGACATCACACGTCGCGGTCAGCATGTGCAGCTCGTGAGCCGCATCGCCCGCGACATCGCACGTCCCCTGGGCCTCAACCTCGACCTTGTCGAGGCCATAGCCCTTGCCCACGACATCGGCCACACGCCTTTCGGCCACGCCGGCGAGCGCTGCCTCGACGAGGTGTATCACGCGCGCACCGGCCTGCACTTTGCGCACAACGTCCATAGCGTCGAGGTCATGGACCGCATCTACGGGCGCAACCTCACGCTGCAGACCCTCGACGGGGCCCTCTGCCACAACGGCGAGTACGAGCGGCGCGTGCTGCGCACCTCGGGTCTTTCCAGCTTTGCCGAGCTTGACGAGACAATCCGTGCCTGCCATGAGAAGGGCCGCGACTTCATTCACACGCTTGCGCCTGCCACGCTCGAAGGCTGCGTCGTGCGGGTGTCCGACATCATCGCCTACGTGGGCAAGGACCGCCAGGACGCCGAGCTCGCCGGCCTGCTCGACGCCGGTGCGCCGTTCAGGACGGGCGGAGTGGGTGCGTACAACTCATGGGTCATCGCCGCCCTTACGGTCGACATCGTGGAGAACTCCTACGGCAAGGACCACATTGAGCTCTCGCAGGCGGCCTTCGATGAGCTGGCGGCCGCCAAGCGCGAGAATTACCAGCTCATTTATGAGACGCCTTCGGTGGGAGGGGAGTGCGAGGGATTGATCGCCCCACGTTTCGAGGCCCTCTTCGCACACCTGCTCGACGACCTTGTCTCGGGCGACGAGACAAGCCCCATCTTCGCCCATCATGTCGTGCCTGTCTGTCGCTATGCGGGGTACTATAGCCACGACTACGACTGGCAAAGCGCACCCGAGCGAACGGTCATGGACTTCATCGCCTCGATGACCGACGACTACTTCACTGCGCTCTACGAGCGTCTCTTCCCTGATGAACTGGGGAAAACGCCCCGTCGCAGCTACTTCAGTGATTTGTAACGTTTTCTAACAACTCTGTGATTCGACCAAGGAACACCAGGCACATGCAGACATTGTTTACAGCAAACGAGGAGCGTCGCGTCAACGCCAATGCGCCCCTGGCGGTGCGCGTGCGCCCCAAGACGCTCGACGAGTATTGCGGGCAGGACAGCGCCGTGGGCCCCGGGACGTGGCTGCGCCGCGCCATCGAGCACGACACGTTGAGCTCGGTCATCCTTTTTGGCCCGGCCGGCACAGGCAAGACCACGCTGGCCCGCATCATCGCCCACACCACGCGCGCCGAGTTCGTGGAGGTGTCGGCTGTCACCGGCACAGTGAAGGACCTGCGCGAGCAGATCGACGCGGCAAAGAACCGCCTGGTCATCAACGGCCGGCGCACCATCTTGTTCGTTGATGAGATTCACCGCTTCAACCGCGGCCAGCAAGACGCCCTGCTCCACGCCGTGGAGGACCGCGTCGTCGTGCTTGTGGGCGCCACCACGGAGAACCCGTTCTTCGAGGTGAACCAGGCGCTTCTGTCTCGTTCGCGCGTGGTCGAGCTCCACAGCCTCACCGACGAGGACATCTCCTCCATCTGCCGTCACGCCCTGACAAGCCCGGATGGCCTTGCGGGCAAATACACGCTTGACGACGAGGCTCTGGCGCGTGTGTGCTTGCTTGCGGGCGGCGACGCCCGAAGCGCCCTCACCACGCTCGAGCT
>USJP01000283.1 GCA_900555105.1 uncultured Coriobacteriaceae bacterium
GCGCGCGAGGCCGATAGCCAGGCCTATTGCGGCGGGAGCAATCCAGCCCAGGCCCATCGTGTAGAAGGGCAGCCACCCGGCGATGAAGTCCACGACGGGTTGCATGTCGGCCAGGCCGCTCGTCCTGATGAAGTCGGCGACGGCAGCGACCACGGTGAGGCCGATGGTCCAGCGGTATACGCTCGGCTTGTCCTTGACGAACTTGTTGAAGAGGCCCAGCAGGATGAGCACGATTGCCAAGGGATACAGGAAGTAGAGCACGGGGGCCGACAGCGAGATGATCTGCGCAAGGCCGACGTTGGAGATGACAAACGAGACGACCGTGAACGCGATGGCGTAGGCCTTGTAGGAAATCTTGAACGGCAGCATGTCGACGAAGGCCTTGGAGCACGAGGTCACCAGGCCAATGGCGGTCTTGAGGCAGCACAGGGTGACGGTTGCGCCCAGAAGGATCTGGCCAGGGCCGCCGAAGTAGTGTTGGGCGATAATCGCGAAGGCGTCGCCGCCGGTGAAGCCCGCCTCGGCCAGGCGGTCGGCGTACAGGCTGTAGCTCTGGGCGCCCACAACGGCGATGGCGATGTAGATGAGGGCCATGCCTGTCATGGCGAAGGCGCCGGCGCGCACGGTGTTGGAGCCCACGGCGGCGGGATCGGTCACGCCCTTGGAGCGGATGGACTGCACGACGATGATGCCGAAGGCAAGTGAGGCGAGGGCGTCGAGCGTGTCGTAGCCCTGCAGGAAGCCGGCAAAGAACGCCCCGTCGGCATAGGCGCCCGAGACGGGGACGCTCGAGACGGCCTGGATGGGGTTGACGAGCGCCGTCACGAGAATGATGCTCAGCAGTACCAGGAAGAACGGGTTGAGGAACTTGCCCAGCACGTCCATGAGTTTGGTGGGCTTGAGCGAGAAGAACAGCACAAGAAGGAAGAACGCGAGTGAGAACAGTGCTTGGGGCAGCATCCCTTGGCCGGCGAACTGCGGCAGCGCAATGGAGAACGAGGTGGCTGCGCAGCGCGGGATGGCAAACAGGGGGCCGATGGTGAGATAGAGCGCGCAGGTGAAGAAGAAGGCGTAGCGCTTCGACACCTTGCTCGCCAGGTCGAAGAGGCCTTCGCTTCGCGAGACGCCGATGGCCACGATGCCCATGAGCGGCAGGCCCACGGCGCTCACAATCATGCCCGCCATGGCCGCTCCCAGGTCCTGCCCTGCGGCGGCGCCCAGAATGAGCGGGAAGATGAGGTTGCCTGCTCCGAAAAACAGGCCGAACAGCATGGACGCAAGCGTCACGAGCTCGGGTGCGGTCAAATGGGTCTTCATGTGGTGCTCCTCGAGAATGATTGTTTAACCCTCCCATGGTAACGGCCACGGAGCCAGAAACTGAAGACTCCCTTAAATCTGGACAATACGTCCTTGACCCGACTGCTCGTAGAGGCGGTGGGAGATGGAGAGTACCGCGCGGTTCTGGCTGGCGCGGCGCAGTGCCTCCATGACCTGCTGTTCGGTGCCCGAGTCGAGGTTGGCTGTGATCTCGTCGAGAAGCAGAAGTTTTGGATTGGCAGCTACGGCGCGTGCGATGGAGAGCAGCTGGGCCTGACCTTGGGAGAGAAGCCCCTCGGCGTAGGGCGTGTCGTAGCCCTGCGGCAGGGCCTCGAGCGCGCCTGCGATACCCGCGAGCTGCGCCGCCTGCGTCATATCGTCATGCGAGACGGTTGGGTCGCCCAGCGTGATCTGGTCGGCGAGGGTGCCTGGCACGGGCCTGAACGCCTGGTCGACGTGACCCACGAACCGTCTGCGCACCTGCGGGACAAGCTGCGCGGCGTTGACCCCCCACACGCGCACCTCGCCTGCCCAGGGCTCGTAGTCTCCCAGGATAAGCTTGAACACCGTGCTCTTGCCGGCGCCGGTCCTGCCTGCCAGCGTGACCATCTCGCCGGGTTTCACGCTCAGCGAGAAGCCTTCGAGCACGGCTCGTCCGTCTTCGTAGCCGAAGTCCACGTCCGCGAGCTCCACGGCCAGGGGCGCCTGCTCCTGCGGGGCTAGGTTGGCCTCGGTGCGCTCCTCCTCTCCGAGGAAGGCCTTCACGCGCCTCACGCCGGCGATGGCCTGCTGGATACTCTCGATTTCCATGCCGATGGCCCCCAGTGGCTCGAACACCTTGCCCACGTAGGCGACCACCGCGGCCGCCGTGCCCACCGACATGCCGAAGAACTCCTGCACGCCGCCGCCCAGGCTTGCCAGCACCATCACGGCCGCGATGACGAGCGAGCCGCAGGTGACCACGATGGGCGAGTACACCGAGTCGTACAGGTTCACGCGCTCCATGCTCGCGAAGCAGTCGCGCACGCATGTGTCGTAGCGCTCCTCCATGAAGCGCTCCCGTCCCAGGCTGCGCACGGTGCGCATTACGCGCACGGTCTCGGGCACCTGGGCGTTCATGTTGGCCACGGCCTGGCGGTTGGCGAGTTGGGCGGCGAGCATGCGACGCTGGAACGCTCGTGTGAGCAGGAACAAGAACGGCGTCACGACCAGCAGCAGCACGCCCAGGCCGATGCTGCGCGTGAAGATGACCGCGATGATGCCCACGACCTTGCATACGTCGATTGCCATGCTCACGATGCCCTCGTCAAAAAGGGCGCGCACCGTGTCCACGTCGTTGACGAAAAGCGAGCTGACGGCGCCGCCCGCATTGCGCGTGAAATATCCTGCAGGCAGGCGGTCGAGCTTGCGCGCCATCGCGCTGCGTAGGCCGTGCGTCACTTTTTGACCTGCGACCGTGACCGAGGCTGACTTGAGCGCGTCCATCGCGCTCGACCCGGCGACGGCGCCGAAGTAGAGCAGCGCCACTGCCAGCGAGATCTCTTGCCCCGCAGTGAGGCCGTTCACGATGCCCTCCAAGACGAGGGGCGGTACCAAGGTGAGCAGGATGTCGGCCGCAATGACAACTGCAAGTGCGGCTGTGAGCAGCTTGTTTGAGCGTGCGACCCCTGTGAGGATGCCGCGCAGGGTGTTCTTGGCGCGGGGGCGGCTAGCGCTCGTCATCGCGCCTCACCTCCCCGGCCTGCTTTGTGTAGAAGGCGCGGTATGCGGGGCAGTCTTGCATGAGCCCTGTGTGCGTGGAGACGGTCGCGTGGCCGTCTTCGACCCAAACGACCTGGTCAAGCTCGGGAAAGAGCGTCAGGCGATGCGAGATGAGAATCACGACGCCCCCCGCCGC
>USJP01000284.1 GCA_900555105.1 uncultured Coriobacteriaceae bacterium
GAACATTGCCCACATGGTGGTCATCAAGCCCCAGAGCGGCACCCATGTGGCCCTGCGATAACGGCTATGCCGACGGCGCCGACGCCGTCATCATCGGTGAGCCCATCGGCCACGACACCATCGAGATTGGCCAGAAGGGCATCCTGCGCCTGACCCTCGTTGCCACCGGCGTCCCCGGCCACGGCAGCACGGGCAACTACAAGGGCGAGAACGCCATCGAGAAGCTCGCCCAGGTCCTCCCCTACGTCCAGCGCCTCACGCAGGTTGCTGGCCACTACAAGCCCGAGCAGGCCACGGCACTCGCCAACTCCAAGACCATCGCCGAGCGCTGCCTGCATGCCCCGGGCGTCGGCAACGTCATCGACCACGTGTCCACCAACATCGGCGTGATTGAGGGCGGCACCCGCGCCAACATCGTGCCCGACCGTGCCACGGCCCTCATCGACTGCCGCCTGCCTTGCGGCGTCGACCACGATGAGATCGTCGCCACCGTCAACGCCCTCATCGCCGAGTCCGGTGCCAAGGACGTGACTGCCGAATTCAACTGGATCTCCGAGGGCAACTACACCGACGACACCTGCCTGCTCGTTACCAGCTACAAGAAGAACATCGAGGGCGTCTGGAACGAAGAGTGCCTGCCGGCCTACCAGTGGGCTTCTTCCGACGCCCAGCACTACCGCGACCTGGGTTGCCCCCCCATCCAGTTTGGTCCCGCCAACAACGACGGCATCCACGGCTACAACGAGGACGTCGACATCGAGGACGTTGTGCACGCCGCTGAGATTCACATGCTGTCGCTGTGCGACATGCTCGGCATCGAGTAGGGTCCACTCCCCTCTCTAGCCGCGTGCTTCGTACCACTGGTACTACCTGCACAGCCGCTATAACAAGGCACCCCGGAGACGTTGGAAAGTCCGCGTCTCCGGGGTGCCTTTTTTGATGCTTTGTGTTGCAAGATGCTGCAGGTAAAACCTCAGCTAGTCTGCTTACTTCAGGCCGAACAGGTAGAACAGGTTGCCAGCGTCCTCAAGACCCGAGAACTCAAGCCAGCGCCTGAACTCGCTACCCTCGGGATAATCGACGGTCTTGCGGCTCTTGCAGTCCTCATGCAGGGTGTCGAGGGCGATATGCAGGATATGGCCGTTCTCGATGACCTTGCCCTTGCGGCCTTCCTCGGTATACTTGCCGGGAACCTGCGAGGGGTCGAGCACGATGGCGGTGTCGCCGTCCTCATCGATGCCCACAACGGCAACGAAGTGGCCGCCGTGCGAGAGCAGGCCCACCCAGCCGTCCTCGGGACGGTCGCCGCCGACGTTTGCGATGCCCATGTAGCCGGCAAGGAGCAGCGAGCGCACAAGCTCCTTGTCCATGGTCACGACCAGGTCGAGGTCGAAGCGCTCGGCCAGGTAAGGGGCAAGCTTGCCCATGTCGGTGCCCGGGCTGTGGTTGGCGCCCACCGATACCGAGAGCTCCAGGGCATCTGCCAGCGAGAACATCTCACCGGTGAGGTTGGTGATGGCCATGCTGGCCGAGCACACGCCGCAGCCGGCATCGCTAATCGAGGTCGTGGGGTTGTACAGCTCAGGGCAACCCGTGTTGGTGGGGTACAGCACGTGCGGGTAGTTCTTCTGGTTCACGTAGTACATTGGTTCAATCCCTTCTTCCGTCAACATATCGCTTGCCATCATACGTAAAACCTCTCATACAGGTCGGGGCGGACCCACTCAAGCCACTTCATGCTCTTATGGCGCTTGTCCACCTCATCCTTGAACAGAGTGCAGACGAAGTACGTGTCGGGCTTCTCGACAAGGTTGGCAATGATGAAGCCGTCGGGGTCGCAGCACATGGAGCGGCCCACCTTCACCGGGCCACGAGCCGTGGGGCCCGTGCGATCGCACGACACGCAGTACACGCCGTTCTCCGACGAACGTGCGCGGTTGCAAATCTCCCACAGGTCGTCGTCGGGATATGCCCAACTGCTGGAAACGGCCAAGACGTCGCAACCATGCAGAGCATAGCCACGCGCAAGCTCAGGAAAACCGAAGTCGGCACAAATCATGATGCCGACCTTCATGCCATTGAGCTCGAACATCCCAAGCTCGTGGCCGGCTTCAATCGTGTCGCGCTCCTCGTTGTAGAGGTGGATCTTGCAGTAGTCGGCAAGAATCGAGCCGTCGGGGGCGAACACGGTGGCCATGTTGTAGAGCTTCCCGTCAGGGCGGCGCTCAAGACGGCCGGCAAGGATGTTGATCCCTGTCTGCGCAGCCAGTTCCTTCCAGAACTTGAGGGCACGCGCGGTCATGGCCTCGTCCACCTGCTCGAGCGGCACTCCGCCTTCCAGGCATCCCTCGTGGAACAGCATGAGGTCGACGCCCTTCTCGTTTTCCGCCACACGCAGCGCCATGGCGCGGACGTTGCTCATGTTCACATCGAAGGCGTTGTCCTCAACACTCACCTGGACGGATGCGACTTTGATGCTAGGGCCTTGCGACATTGACAATCCCTCCGATCAGCCTCATGGCCAGACAGACACACGAGCGCCTCCCGCTTCTCGTGCTATGGAGAAACAGGAGGCGCCTTGCCGCGCTCATCCGGGCTCGCCGTCTGTGCCGATAAACCCGGCAATAAGACGACGCCCCCTACTTCACGCCCTTGTCGTCTAGATCGCCGCACATGGCGCGGTACGCGACGTCGGTGGAGTCGATAGCAGCGTCGCGCTCGAGAGAGCGGGCGTAGGCGCGTTCCTTCATCAGCTCGCGATAGGCGGCTGCAGCGGCATCGTCGCGGGCGATCTTCTCAGCACGACGACGGGCAGTCTGGGCACGCTCCTCCTCGCGAATCGCAGGGGCAGCGGCGCGCTCCTCAGCGCGGATGGCACGAATCTGCCTGCGCTGGGCATCCTGGGCCTCTATGTAGGCGTCCTGCATGTCGGCCTGAGCAACCTGATAAGACGTGAGCAGCTCGCGCTCACGAGCCTTGGCAGCTTCGACCTTGACGTTGCGCTCCTCGCGCATCGCCTCGCGGGCCTCGCGGGCCTGGGCTTTCTCGTCCTTGCGGCGAGCCTTCTCGGCGGCACGGGCGAGACGGTACTCCACGTCGGCGGCGTCCTTGAGCCTGCGCCACTCCTCGCGAAGCATCGCCTCCTCGCTCACGCGGGCCCTGCCTGCCTCCGAGCAGGCTTGCACGCGGGCATCCTCTTCCTCTAGGCGGACCC
>USJP01000285.1 GCA_900555105.1 uncultured Coriobacteriaceae bacterium
TTCCTCGACGAGGAGTTTCTCAACGATGTCTCGGGGGAGATCGGTCGCATCGCCTTCTCGGAGCGCATCCATGCAAGCGAGGCCCAGATTGCCCATGCCCTGCAGGTGGGCCTGCGTAACGAGATGCCCCAGGTGAACGGCATCTCCACCGCCTCCCTGTACCTGTCTGCCACTGAATCGGCGGTGGTGGGCGGCGACTTCTTCGACTTGCACGAGCTGGGGGAGGGCCGCTTCGTCGTTGTCATGGGCGATGTGTCGGGCAAGGGCGTGGAGGCCGCCGTTGTGGCTTCCCTGGCCAAGACGGGCCTTGCCGCCTATGTCTGGGAAAAAACGGAACCCGACGAGATGGTGAGCGCGCTCAACAGCCTGTTCCTCAATTTCTCCCGTGCTGAGACGTTTGCCACCATGTGCGTCGTGCTTGTCGACTTGCCCTCGCGCTCGGCGAAGTACTGCAGCGCTGGGCATCCCCCCGCGATGCTCGTGCATGCTCCTGATTCCGCCAACCCCTCTCTTGAGCTGCTTGCAACGCAGTCGCCGGTGGTGGGTGCCTTCGAGGGCATGCGCTATATTTCGGGCAGCTTCACGTTCGAGCTCGGGGACGTGCTGTTCCTCTATACCGACGGCACCACCGAGGCCCGCAGCCCATCGGGGGGTTTCTTCGGCGAAGGTAACCTGCGCGACGCGCTTCTGCGTGCCTGCCGGTTTGGCCTGGACGACATCCCACGCCGCGTGCTCAAAGAGGTCGAGGAATTCTCCGGCAACGACACCCATGACGACATCGCCATGGTCGCCGTTCGTTTCGACGGTCTGGCATAGTCTGCGCCTTTTTATCCTTGCATGTTTGGAACCCGCCGCGGCGGGGGAAGATACGCAGTGTTTATGCAGCGGATGTGCGAGGAGAAACGATGCTCGTCGACAAAGGTGCGCTCGTAGTCTCTCTTGCGGGCGACGTCACATGGCAAAACGCCCCAGCTTTGCGCGAGCGCCTTCTTCTCATTGCCCAGCAGGGTTATTCGAGCCTTGTGCTCAACGTCGAGTCGGTGGGGTACATCGACTCGACGGGCATGGCCGTGCTCATTTTCCTCGCCAGGCGCCTTTCGGCCCGTGGGGGCAGACTCGTGCTCATCAACGCCTCCGAGTCAATCGTGCGCTCGCTCAAACAAGCCCAAATCCTCGACAAAATCGTCTGCATTCCCAAGGGCATGGCGGGCGTGCGCAATGTGGGGGTTCCCACCGACGAGGCGCCGCTGCGCGTGTATACCGTGAGCTTGTCGAGCGACCCATCCTCGATGGAGCTGGCCCGCAAATCCATTGCGTCCATCCTCCAGGCGCTGCAATTGCCGCGCAGCACCGCCTATGACATCGTGCTCGCCTTGGGCGAGGCGCTTGGTAACGCGTTCGACCATGGCGGCGGCGCGCAGGGGCAAGAGGGGGACGTCTCGGCCACGGTGTCGCTGTACTCCGATCGCCTCGTCATGGAAGTCAATGACTGCGGATGCGGTATCGCGTACAACCAGGGCGACGCATTGCCCGAGCCCACGCATGAGCGGGGCAGGGGCATCAAACTCATGCTTATGCTTGCAGATTCCATTTCCATTGTTCCGCGCGAGACGGGCAAGGGCACCTGCGTGCGTCTTGTCAAAATGCTCGACTGTGCGGCGGCGGCCAGCGCCTGAGGCAGGCTCCGTGTGCGAGGGGTCGCGATAGGGGGCTGCAGGCAGAGCAGCCCCTGAAGCCCTTGCTGGACTTAAACGAAAAAAGCCGCCCCGAAGGACGGCTTGAAAGTTCATTGGAGGCGACGCCCAGATTCGAACTGGGGGTAAAGGCTTTGCAGGCCTCTGCCTTACCACTTGGCGACGTCGCCATCCTAACAAAAGGGCCAGATGAGCTGGCCCTGTGTTAAGCATGGAGCGGACTACGGGACTCGAACCCGCGACCCCAACCTTGGCAAGGTTGTGCTCTACCAACTGAGCCAAGTCCGCGTGCGAGAAAGAACTATACGTCAGCCGTGTGGATGAGGCAAGCACTATTTTCGTTTTAAGCCAATTTCCTGTCATATTCACAATTCCGTCACATTAGCTCAAGGAGAATCAGGGCGACTTCGGCCAAGGCGTGGCGGCGGGGCTATCATGCATGGCTGAGGTAGAGCGTCGACATGCGGGGGGCGACATGATTCTCACCATACTGTCCATGTTGCTGTGCCTAGTGGGGGCCGGCTTTCTCATTGCCCGCATCGTCTTGCGGGCGCAGGGACGTCTTGGCTCGGGGCACCTGAGCAAAGAGCAGCTCGACGAGCGCTCGCGGCTGCGCAGGATCCGCCGCGAGGCGTACCTCGATTCCCTGCCCTCGGTGAGCTTCTACCATCTCGTTGTCATTTTCACGTTTGCCAGTGTGTTGGGCCTTGTGCTTGAGACCCTGTGGTGGCTTGCCACGCAGGGATCCTTGCAGCATCGCTATGGCATGGTCTGGGGGCCGTTTTCGCCTCTGTACGGCATTGGCGCCGTTTTGCTCACCGTCTGTCTCTGGAAGATACGCAAGCGGCCCCTGTGGGTCATCTTCTTGCTCTCCATGGTCATCGGCTCGGTGCTCGAGCAGCTTGTGGGCATGTGTCTGGAGCATGTGTTCGGCATGGTCTCTTGGACCTACGAGACCTACCCCGACGCCATCACGAAGTTCGTGTGCCTGCGCATGAGCCTTCTGTGGGGCATGCTGGGGTGCGTGTGGGCACATTCGATCATGCCCGAGACCGTCTTTCTCCTCGGCACGCCCGAAGAGCCGGCGCGCACGATCATCGTGGTCGCGCTCACTGCCTTCCTCGTGGCGGACGCCTCGATGACAATCGCCGTGTCGCTGCGCAAGGGGGCTCGCGACGAGGGCATACCGGCAACCAACGCCCTGGAGCGATTCATCGACCAGCATTACGACGACGCGTTCATGCAAGAGCGTTTCGAGAACGTTGAGTACACGACGTTGCCTAAGCCCCATGAGCCGGGGCTGCCGGCAAAATCCACCTCAGCGGGCATCCAAGACTGAGGGGGAGCAAGTGTGAAATTGTAGGCGACTTGTGAAGACAGACCCGATTCTTCGCCTGAAACAAATCTTCCCTTGCATCGGCGTGCGATACCCGATATAGTACCTCCTCGCCGACGGATACGGCGG
>USJP01000286.1 GCA_900555105.1 uncultured Coriobacteriaceae bacterium
GGCCGGCTTTGCGCTGCTGCTCCTGCTGTGGTCGGAGGACCTAAGCACCCTCAGCATGCGCCGCATCGTGATGCAGCTCGCGTCCGCCCAGATCCTGGCCCTAGTCATCCTGTTTTTCTGCCAGGGCCTCGACCCCCTTCGCTTGGGAGTCGTCATCGTCGTGCTGCCCCTCGTTGCCATTCACAGCATCGGCCGCGCCTGGCACAGCACGCCGGCCACCGCACGCCCCCAGCGCACCGACGTGCGATTCACGTTTCCTTGGAAAATCGTGCTGCTCTTGGGCGTGTACTCGTTTGCGTATGGCATCCGTCAGGAGACGCTCACGGCTTCGGGAAACATTTCCACCAACATAGCCACGGTCATCGTCATGGCGTTCCTCTTCGTGGGCGCCCGGTTCTTTGCCGACAAGTTCAGCCTGAGCCTGCTGTATCGTTCACCCATTCCCCTTATGATCTGCGGCTTCTTGCTTATTCCCGCCGAGGGCTTCGTAGGACCCGCCGTTTCGAACCTTTTCGTCTCGACAAGCTACGTCCTTGCCAACACGTTCTTCACCCTGTTGCTGTACGACATCGTCAAGCGCATGGGCATCGTCGTCATCGCCTTGTTTGGCATCAAGAACGCGATGCAGGTCTTCATTATCGCGGGAGACACGCTGGCAAGTGCGCTGCAGGCCAGCTCCTTGTCGAGTGAGACGCAGACCATCGTCTTGAGCCTGGCCGTCGTCGGTGCCATCACCGTCGCCACGTTCCTGCTGTTCTCCGAACGCAAGCTCACCACCAAGTGGGGCGTCTCCCTGCTCGACGCCGGCAGCCTGGGAGAGCAGAGCCGCCGCGAGGAGCTTGTCTCCGCGCGCTGCGACGAGGTAAGCCGCGCGTCACGCCTCAGCCCGCGCGAAGACGAGGTGCTGCGCCTGCTCGCCAAGGAAAAGACCACCCATGAGATCGCCTGCGAGCTGGGCATAGCCGAAGGCACGGCCAAGGCCCACGTCAGTCATATCTATGAGAAAACGGGCACAAGCGGACGTTGTGAATTAAACGAGCTCCTCGGCGTGACCTCCTCCGCAGCGGCAAACGCACCCAGAATGACAAAGTGAAGCGAAAGCCCTGGTTGCGGGCGATGGTTACCCCATCACCGCAACCAGGGCCGAGGCTGGCCACAGAGCCAGTCCATTACCTCTGAGTTGGGGCTCCATGCACCCTCCCCTACACAGCCAGGCCTCGGATGCCCAGGGTGGAGGCGAGGTTGCAGTCGATGACGTAGGTGCCATCGTCGCTCAGGTAGGAAATCCACTCGTCGTTAGTCGGAGTCGAGATGTAGGAGGAGACGTCGGATCCCGTAAAGGGCAGGGTCGTGGTCTCAAGCAGGATGTATTGGCCGCTCCCCTCCCAAGTCTCCAAGGCAACCTGGGCGTGGCCGGGAAGGATGAGCACCATGGCGTGCATGTCGGCCGATTGCAGACACGACGCCACAAGCAGCGCGGTCTCGATGCAGATGCCCGACTTGGAGCGCACCACGGCGTCGGGGGTGAGCACGCGCTGCATCGCGCCAAACGAGTACGGCCCCATGTTGTAGCGCACGCCCATGTCGGAGATCGCGCCCTGAATGGCAACGGCCTGAATGAGGACCGTCTTCGCCTCGTCCTCCCCGGGATATCCCAGCTGGTAGCCAGGCAGCGTGTTGTAATCGGCACCCATGTTTGCCTCAAGCCAGTCGATGGCGGCGCGGCGGATGTCCAACACCTCTTGCGCGTCGGGGCGCATCCAAGCAAGCACGTTATACGGCTCGACGATACCGAACTCGTTGCTCTCAAGCGTAAAGTCGTACAAGCTGTGCAACGTGACCGTCTGCGTTTCCTGGGCGATGAGCCCGTTGGAACCCAGGTCGGTCGCCGTGAGCGTGAGCTGGGTGTCGCGCTCGCTCGTCAAGTTGCCCGCATCGCTTGCCACCGGCGGCTTGATCATGAAGTACGTGATTTCGGGCGTGGCGGTTATCTTTTGGCGGTAAAGCTGGGAGAACCCGTCCACCTGCACTTCAATGAGCACGTCACACTCGCCACCTTCGGTGAAAATCGCCACGTTGGCCACCGAGTCGGACGACGGGTAGAGGTTGGGGTAGATCTCGTCGTTCAGCGCGTGCTCCACTATGACGCGGGTGCCCGCGCCAGAACCCGCGGCAAGCGCGTCGGCAGCGTTTTGGAACTGGGCGCGCATGAGGGCATACATGAGCTGTTCGTAATGCAGCATGATGTAGGGCTGGCGCATCAAAAGCCACGAGGCCGAGTAGGCCATGAGGACGTCGTTGCTCACAAGCGAGATATAGTCGGCGTAGAGTTTTTCCTGGTAGGCCGCGATTTGCTTGATGTAATGAGGCCACAGGTCGCTCATGCAGGCAGGAAGGTCGAGCATCCTGTAGTTGTCGCGCACCTGGCCGAGCGCGCCGTACATCGCATCGAGAAGCTCGAGGTTGTCGGCGTAGGCACCCTGCGCCGCCTGGACCTGCATCTCCATGAGGGGATCGCTCGAATGGTAGTAGCCGGAGTAAAACGCGAGGGTGCGCGCCGCAATCACGCACACATCCATGCCGAGGCCGGCCTCCGGGCTGGCCTCTTGGGAAGCGAGCGCGTCATAGATTGCCCCAAGTTCCTCGTAGCCCGCATCACACAGGTCCACGAGGTCGATCATCGGCTGGGCGTAGGCGGTATCGCCGTTCTCAACCGAAGACGCGTACGCAGAAGCGAAGTCCTCAACCTGAGCTTGGAACAACGTGCACAGAGCCGAGAGGCGCTCAAGTGGATCCGTAGGAAGGTCGTCAAAGGGACCTGCCTGAGTCGAGGCGGCGTCGTCAGTGTCGGACAGCGGCATGGCTCCGGGCAACAGGCCCACGGCATGGGCTGCGCGCACCGGCGCAGACACAGCGACAGATGCGGCAAGGACAAATCCTGCCAGGGCAAACGTGCGTCGCGTGCAGGCATGGTTGGCATCGGCTGGTTTCATGGCTGACTCCCTTGGCTTGTCAACCCCTCAGGGGGTTCCATATACGGGAATGGCGCGGTGCACATCCAAAAGGCAAGACACCCTGGACGCAGGCCGCACGTCCATACTAGCAGGCAGAAAAGCCAGCGGGGCGCCAAGGCCGAATCGCGCCCCGCGCCCCGCCGA
>USJP01000287.1 GCA_900555105.1 uncultured Coriobacteriaceae bacterium
GTCATCGTGCTCGAGAAGGGCGATTCCCAGATGGGTTCGAGCGTCCTTGCCATGGGCACGTTCTACGGCGCTGGCACCAAGCTTCAGAAGGCGGCTGGCATCGACGACGAGCCCTCTGCCCTGCTCGACTACTTCCTGAGCTGCAACGGCGACAAGCTGGCCTACAACATCCAGAAGTGGGCCGCCGAGAACTACGGCCAGACCATCGACTGGCTCACGGGCGACCTGCAGGTCCCCTTCAAGGACACAGTGTCGCTCAAGGGCAAGGATACCGTCGAACGCGGCCACAACTGCGCCAACACCGCCGCCGACGCGCTGAGCGCCGTGACCGACCTCGCCGTCTCCAACGGTGCTGACCTGCGCTTCGGCATTCAGGCCACCGAGCTCGTGATGGACGAGTCCGGCGCCGTGACAGGCGTGAAGGCAACCGATGCCGAGGGCAATGAGCTCACCTTCACCGCCAAGAAGACAATCATCGCCACGGGTGGCTTCTGCCGCAACGACGAGATGATCGCCAAGTACATGCCCGACTACGTAGGCGTGTACACCGAGGTCGGCCAGGGCTGCACCGGCGAGGGCCTGCAGATGGGCCTCGACAAGGGCGCTCGCTACATCGGCCACGGCGGCACGAACGGCATTCTGTTCTGCGCCGTGCAGACCGGTCAGTCTAAGCTTATCGCCAAGAACGTCCTGTGGCTCGACAAGGACGGCAAGCGCTTCGTGAGCGAGGCCGGTCAGACCCACGACATCTACTACCAGGTTGCCCACTTCGACGGCCAGCACTTCTACGCCGTGTACGACCAGGCCGCTCGCGACGCCCTCGACGAGAAGCTGGCCGAGAAGTTCCAGAAGGGCTTGGACGACGGCATCTTTGCCCAGGCAGAAACCGTGGCCGAGGCCGCCGAGGCCCTGGGCCTTCCTGGCGACGCATTCCAGGAGTCGCTCGACGCATACAACGCCATGTGCGAGGCCGGCGAGGACACCGAGTTCGGCAAGAAGGCCGAGCTGCTCGTTCCGCTGACGACGGCCCCCTACTACGTGCTCACCATGGGCGTGTGCACGCACGGCACCTTCGGCGGCTACGAGGTCAACCAAGACATGCAGGTCATGAGCGAGATTGGTTTCCCGATTCCCAACCTGTACGCCGCCGGTGAGGTCAGTTGCGGCAGCTTCATCTACGATGACTACCCCGCAGGTGGCTGCGGCCTGAACTGGGCCTACACCTCCGGCCGCTTCGCCGGCACCAACGCCGCCCAGGCCGCCCTCGCCGAGGCCGACGCGCAGTAGACGACGGCGCCAGGGTCGGGTGTGCTCGGGACCGGCTATCAGTGAGTAGGATTAACATACATTTGGCGAGTTGGAATGTATGTTAAATCAAAGTCCAGTTGGTACGATTTTCAAAATTTTGAAATGTATGTTGTTTGGCAAGCCACGACATACCCAGGCGCACAAAAAGAAGCGGGCCGCCCTCAATGGGGACGACCCGCTTTTCTTGCAATCGATATCAGAAGGCGTGCGTCGCCTAGCCCTCGACGACACCGTCCTCGGTGATGATGCCGCCGGCGGCCATGTAACCGCCGACAAACGCCAGGCCAAGGTCGGCATACATGCCGGTGAGAGGCTGACCGGCTGCATTGCCCTCGCCCGCCGAACCGCCCGCGGTGTGCCAGGCGGCGTACAGACCAGGGATAACCTTGCCGGCCGTGTTCACAACCTGCATGGAGGGCGTAACATGCAGGCCGCACTTGGAACCGAACACGTGACCGCCCACAGCCGCCGCATAGAAGGGCGGCTCATCGAGGGCAAGCAGCCACTCGGCGGGGTACTTGTAGGAAGCAACGTAATCCTCGCCGGCCTCACAGGCAGCATTCCACTTCTCAACTGCTCCGGTCAGTACGCCAGTGCCAAGGCCAAGCGCGCTCTCGAGCTCCTCGACGGTATCGCAGCACTTGATGGCGCCTGCGTCGACCATCTGCTGGAAACCGGTGTGCCAATCGCGCAGGTCAAGAGGCACACGATCGATGTAGGGGTCATCGTCGGCCACAATCGTCGCCTTGCGGCAGATGACCTGGCCGAAGTAGTTGTCGAGCATGAGCTGCTCGTACTTGGAGTCGAAGATGCAGTACGTCTTACCGTCGGGCTGGGCCATCTCAATGGAGGCGGTGTCGCACAGACCGGCCGAGCTGGGAGACTCGTTCGTGGTGTAGGGGAAGCTGCGACCAGAGGTGGAGATGTAGGGCACGCGCTCGCCGAGCTTGTTGATGCGCAGCCACGGCTGACGAACCACCTGGTTGCCGTCTTTGTTGATGTGGCACTCCATCTGGGTGTCGAACTCGTCGTAGTCACGCCACCACACGCCACCGTCAAAGGCGCCCGTGGAATCGAAACCGGCCAGGTCGGCGCCCACGCCCATGCCCATGCGGATGCACTCGCCTGTACCGTTGGGCGGCGTAGCGATACTGGCAATGCCCTTGAGACAGGTAGCCGAGTACTTGGCCATCATCGCGCGGTTGACCTCCATGCCGCCAGCGCACAGCACCACACCGCGCGTGGCATGGATGAGCTTCTCACCGTCGTCCTGCTTGACCTTCACACCCACGACTGCGCCTGCTGTCTCGTCGAGCACCAGAGCCTCGACCTCGCAGCTCGTGCGCACTTCGGCGCCATCGTCAACGGCCTTCTGCGCAAGAAGCTGCAGCGGGATGTAGTTGACGTTGATGCCGTTGGTCTCCGTCTTCATGCCGTCCCACTGGAGCAGACCCGCGCCGGCCGGCGAGGGGTTGCTCGCCACCCACTTGGCATCGGCATGATCGAGCATCCAGTCGATGCACTTGGGGCCCCCGACTGCCATGGCGCGCATGAGTTCGGGGTCACCCGTCATCTGCTGGCAGCTGAGCATGAACTCGACAATATTATCGACGTCGTAAGGGTAGCTCGGATAGGCCCACTGCGCCTCTTCAGCCAGACGGTGACCACCGAAGTTAGAGAACATGCTGGAGCACTGCGAGTTGCCGCCAGTCGAAATGCTGCGCTCGACCATGAGCACGTCGTAGCCGGCCTGAGCCAGACGAATGGAGGCGTTCACGCCGGCAGCGCCCGAACCCACGACGACGATCTGGCGCTCCTCATCCCAGC
>USJP01000288.1 GCA_900555105.1 uncultured Coriobacteriaceae bacterium
TAGTAGTCTTTGGTATCAGCCATGAAAAAAGCCTCTTCAACAATTACGAAATCTGAACGCGTGCCTTATAAACAAACCTGAAAACTATACCGCCGCATCTCACCACATGCGACCGCATGAGACGAGCGGTACAAATATAACGTAGAGGAAGAGGCCCATGAGGAAGCCCACCAGGAAGCGCTTGCCTGCGCGCTTGGTGAAGCTGCCGCCCGTGCCCTTGGCAAACAGCGTGGGCGAGGCAAAGAACGCCACGAAGAGCAGCGGAAACGCCAGAAGCGACAGCACGTGCATGATGAGCTGCGAGAACAGTGTGCATACAAGCACCGCGCATACCACGCCAAGGCCAGTGAAAAGCGCCTCCTGCTGCTGGGTGAGATGCTCGGAAGGCACCACAAACGACGCCTTGAGGTCACCGGACGCACCGACCGGCATCGCCGGCGCCCGGCACGCGCACCTCGTCGCCGTCATGAGAGCCGGCAGGCACCTTGACCTCCACGGTGGAACGGCCCTGACGCGTGCCCGTGCCATGGCATGAGTGACAGGCGTTCTTGATGATCTTGCCCGAACCCTGGCACACCGGGCACTGCATCGCGGTGGTAAAGAGACCCATCATGTCGACCTCGGCCTGGCCCGAGCCATGGCAGGTGGGGCAGGGGATGGGTTCGGAACCCGCTTCGTAACCCCTGCCGCGGCACTCCGGGCAGCTTTCGAGATGCGAGTAGGCCACACGCTTGGTACAGCCCTTGCGGGCCTCGTCGCGGGTGAGTTCGAGCTGGATGGAACGCGTGGCACCCTGCTTGCGCGCATAGGGGGTACCCTGCGGTGCGCGGCTTGCAGAGCCGTAGCCCGCGCCATAGGGACTGCCCCACGACGTCCAACCGCCGAAGGGGCCGTAGCCGCCCGACCAGGAACCCGCGCCAGCGGGGCCCGACGTATACGGGTTCTGCGTGGTAAACCCACCGGCCTTTACAGCGTCGTAGCGGGCCTTCTTGTCGGGATCCGACAGGGTGTCGTAGGCCTCGGAAACCTCTTTGAAGCGCTCCTCGGCACCAGGCTCCTTGCACACGTCGGGGTGCATCGTGCGGGCCTTGGCGCGAAACGCCTTTTTGATGTCCTCGGGCGTAGCGTCCTTCGAAACGCCGAGTATCTCGTAGTAGTCCTTGTTGGAGGGGGTTGCCAAAACGACCTAACTCCTCAAGTTGCAGGTAAAGAAAAAACGTTCGCTTTATTCTACCCAGGCCAGGCGGCATACATATAAAGCCCAGATACTGACAGAGAGACTGAAAAGAGTCCCAAAGCGAGCTCGACATGCACAAACGACCTCGTCAATCGCCTGCCGTATCCCACATGATGCCAAAAAGCTCGTTGCCCAGCAGCCAACCTTTCTGCGTGGGGCAAAGCGACCCTACGGCATCAAGTGCAGCCAGCCCATCTTTGCAGGCAAGTGCAACGGCAGCGTCGAGCTTGTTGCGCGGAATTCCACGCTTGACAGCGCCCTCGAGCACGTCGCGAGTAGCACCGCGCACCATGCGCATGGCGAGCATGAGGTCTTCAGCGGCCGCTTCACGCGAGGTGAGTGTCTCCAGAAAAACGCGAGACCCCGTCGTAGTGTCCACGGCGCGCACGAAAGCCCCCGAGTCATCCGGAAACGAGAGGCGCACGCGGGCGACATCGGACTGGCAGGCAAGCGCATCGGCCAATTTTTGCGCCGTGGATGCACCGTCCCCATCTGCGCGAAGGCCAAGCATCTCGCCCACCTCACAGGCAAGGCCGGGCGTGAGCATCGAGGCCGCCGCGGCTCCCAGGCCAAGGTAGCACGCCCCTGTCCAATAGGCGATGTTGTGCTGGCAGGCATGACCAGGCCGGGCATAGCTTGCAACCTCGTAGCGCTGCAGGCCCGCCTCCTCCAACATGCAAGCAGCTTCAAGCATCATGTCCGCCTGCAGGTCGGCATCGGGCAACTGCATGGCACCGGCCAGGACCGCGTCGTCGAAGGGCGTGCCCTCCTCGATGGAAAGCGGATAGCAGCTCACATGCTCAGCACCTGCGGCGAGTACACCGGCAAGGCTTGCCCGCCAGCTGGCAGGCGGCTGACCAGGAATGCCGCACATGAGGTCGCACGAGAGATCGAGCCCGGCCGCTTTCACAACCCGTGCAGCTTCCAGGGCCTGCTGGGACGTATGCGCCCTGCCCAAGCCGCGCAACTCCGCATCGCTGAGCGTTTGCACCCCCAGGCTGACACGCGTGATACCGGCACGACGCAGTCCCAACGCCAAAGATTTGCTCAATGAGTCAGGGTTGGCCTCGGAGGTGAACTCGACAAGCTCAGGGCACTGCTGACTGACCTCCCGAGCCAGCCCCACCAGCCGCTCCCCTGCCAGCGTGGGCGTGCCGCCGCCGATGTATGCCGTCTTGACATGCCGGAGCATGCCCGCCGACCCAAGGCGTGCGACAAGGACGCGCAGGCATTCGACATACTCGGCAATGCGCGCATCATTGGCACACGTGGCCTGCGAATAGAACCCGCAGTATGCACAGCGACTCACACAGAACGGAACATGCAGGTAGAGGGCCTCAATAACCCCGCGCTCTCCCGCAAGGGGAGCACACGCGGTCTCGTCGCCCTCCCCAGCAGGCACGCAAGACACAGCCATCCTCGCCTACTCCAAGCCGTGCTCGCGCACGGCGGTACGCATGTCATCGATCAGAGATAGGTAGTCGTCGAACGTCGAGCAGGACATGGTGCGGCCGCGCCACTGAGCAGCGGAAGGAAGCCCCTTGATATACCAACAGGTCACGGGGCGCAAGCGCACCATGTGTATCGCGCTTGCCGCAGCCCTGCGCACATGGAGCTCAAGCGTGTCGAGGCGCTCCATGACGCTCGGGGGCTCAGGCAGTACGCCGTCACGCCACAGGCTGTAAGCAGCGTCGAAAATCCAGGGGTTGCCATAGCTGCCGCGGGCCACGAAGACGCCCTGGGCACCCGTCTCGCGCAACATCGCGACGCAACGCTCGGCACTCATAACGTCGCCCGAACCGATGACGGGCACCTCCACCGCCTCGGCCACGCGCGTCACTGAGCCCCAGTCGAGATCCCAGCCGGCGTCATGCGCCAAGCGTGA
>USJP01000289.1 GCA_900555105.1 uncultured Coriobacteriaceae bacterium
GAGCCGTCGCCATGGGCATGAGCTCGCTGCCGATCGTGAAAATGCCAACGACCGGGCGACGGTAGACATCGACCTTACGGGCGCCGGCGGAGGCCAGCATGCCCAGAGCATAGGCGTTCACGAACGTCCCCGCAGGAAGCGCGACCTCGCCAGCCTTGAACTCTTCGCCGGCAAGGCGCACGAAGTTGCCCGGCTTCACGGGAGCAGAGAACGACACGCGCGAGCCGGTCTCGCCCTGCCCGCTCACAACGTTGACGAGCTCGAATTTCTGCACGGCGTCGGCACCCTGGGGCATGGGGGCGCCCGTCATGAGGCGCACCGTCTGGCCGGGCTGGAGCACATCGTCAAAAGCAGATCCCGCGCCGATGTAGCCCACGACGTCCATTTCGACACAGGACGCCTCGCTTGCGCCCTCAAGGTCACACGACCTGACGGCGTAGCCGTCCATCGAGGAATTGTCGAACGGTGTGACGTCGATGTCGCTCACGACATCGTGCGAAAGAACGCGGCCCAGAGCATCGATGAGCTCCACGCGCTGTTCGGGAAGCGCCCCCACGCGATCGAGCACACGCGTCAAAGCCTCGTCAATGCTGATTCGTACGTTTGGATCAAGCATGTACCCTCTTCTCATGCAAGTGTGCGCGCCGACGGCGCGCACAGTTTGTACACAAGGGGCGATTATAGCCGAGTAGGCAGCTTTTGCCAGCCGGGTATGGAATGTGATGCGATCAACGACCGCTGCGGGCGATATGCGTCGCGATGTAATCGGCGATGGCCTCCTCATCATCGAGGCCAAACGTCACGAGGCCAACGGCCCGGGCGGCGTCGTGAACCTCGGGGATGTCACTCACGACAGCCACCGTCAACTCGTCGGGCATGCGCCCGGCATCCCTGCCGAGATTGGCATCGTCATATTCGAGGCGCCCGGTCTGCTTGACCGCGCGGACAAACTCCGCGGCGGCCACAGAGTCGCGCTCGTTGGTGGAACGCATGATTTCAACGGTCGGGATGTTGCCGCTGCCCCTGTAGCCCTCTACCAGCACGACATCGTGGGGAGCCATGAGCTCAATGATCTCGTTGACTTCCATCTCGTGCTTCAGCTCGCGAATGAGGGCCATCTTATCGGGCGAGGCGATAGCGACCTCGCAGGAACCAGCCTGGCGATGGCGCCACGAGTCCTTGCCCTCAACATCCACCTCAAAACCCAGATGGCCGTGGTGTTTGACGCTTCCCACGTCCAGGCCGCGTGCACAAAGGCAAGAGATCACCTTTGTCACAAGGGTGGTCTTACCAGAGTTATGCCTTCCAACAAAGGCAATGGCCGGGCTTTTTGTTTGCATGGATGCCTCACCTACGGTCGCGTCGGGCAGTGTCGATGCCACCAATCATCGGCCATCTCGCGCAAATGCTCAAGCCCCTTGTCATTCACAAGCGTGGAAGTGCAGTACGAGGCACGCTGCTCGTCGGTAATCTGCAGAGCGTCCCGGCGGTCGAAATCAGCGGGGTCCATGCCGCGGGTCTGCGCATTGGAGCGGCGCATGTCCCTGGGGCACAGAATGCCCAAGACCTCGTCGGCCAGAGCGAGGGCCTCCCCTGCCTTGTCGATGAGCTGCACCTCAACGACGTTGACCACGTCATGAGACGACGCGCAGCACGAGCATCCCGAAGCGAGGTGCTGGGCCAGGCGCGTAAAGACGCGGGGATGCACGATGGAATTCAGAAGATCGGTTGTCTCAGGGCTTGAGAACGCACGCCAGGCCAAGGCCGGACGAGAGATTCTCCCAAGCAGGAGGATGTCGTCTGAATCTGAAACGAATTCCTCATCGAGTGAATCGGGGACGAGGCGGCTGCCTTCCTCGAGAATCTCAGGGCCGAACGCCCGCACGAGGGCGCGAACAGTGTCGTCGTCCTCGAGCACCTCGTGCGAGATGGCATCAAGGTCATACACCGTGGCGCCAAGCTCCTTCAAGCGTCCCACAAAGACGGACTTTCCCGAACCGATGCCACCGGTAACAAACAGCGTGTACACGCGGGCGCCTCCCTAGTGCTCGCAGAGATGCCAGAACGCCACAGCCGAAGCGGCGGCGACATTAAGCGAGTCGACGCCATGGGCCATGGGAATGCGTACCGTAAGATCGCAGCCAGCAATGGTGTCGTGACACAGGCCGTCGCCCTCTGTGCCCAAAACCACTGCAAGCTTTTCAATCTCATCGAGTTGAGGGTCGGCCAAACTGATCGACTCGTCGGTTAGAGCGAACGCCGCCGTGGTGAACCCGAGGTCGTTCAGAATGGAAAGACCTGGGACGGGCCACTGCGTGTGATCGGAGCCGATGCGCGTCCATGGCACCTGGAAGACCGTGCCCATGCTCACGCGGGCCGCACGACGATACAGGGGGTCACAGCACGTGGGCGTCACAAGCACAGCATCGACGTTGAGGGCCGCAGCGCTACGGAAGATGGCACCGACGTTGGTGTGGTCGACGATGCCCTCGAGCACCGCGATGCGACGAGCACCGCGCACGACCTCTTCCACACTGGGCAAAACGGGGCGGCGCATTGCGCACAGGGCGCCGCGGGTCAAATTGTAGCCGGTGAGCTTGGCCAGCTGCTCGACAGGGGCAACGAAGATGGGGAGGTCCTCGTCTTCGCTCACAAGGCCCGCCTGCACTGCCTGGCGAGCACGCTCAAGCGCCTCGTCGACCCACTTGGGAGCGACAAGGAAGGAAACGGGCACCATGGCAGCATCAAGCGCACGGTCGATGACCTTGAACGACTCGGCGATGCAGATGCCCTTCTCGGGCTCCAGGCGGCAGCGCAGCTGCGCCTCCGTCAGGCGAGCATAGGCGTCGAGCCTCTCGTCTTCGAATGCCTCAATCTCAACAACGCGAATAGCCATGGCGCTTCCTTCCCCAGACAAAAAGAAGGGCGGGCTGCCCAAAAGCAACCCGCCCAGCTAAAATCAAGCTTCAGTGGTGGTCAAGCCCTGCCTGACCCCGTGAGAAAGCTTACTCAGCCTCGGTAGCCTCAACCTCGGCGGCAGGCTCCTCAGCAGCAGCCTCCTCGGCCTTCTCGGCCTTGGGCTCCAGGGGAGTCAC
>USJP01000290.1 GCA_900555105.1 uncultured Coriobacteriaceae bacterium
GATGGGAAGCTTTATTGGACGCGCTGCTAGTTCGTAGGAGTAGGAGCGTACGTGTTGCACCTGGTAGCTGCCTGCATTGGGGCGAGCATGACGCGGCCGGTGCCGCGGTAGACGTTGACGAGACCCTCGCCGCTCACAGCCGATCCCATGAGGGTCTTGCCGGAGCGCTCCACAGTGAACTCCAGGCCCGACGTCCACGCAAGGGCGTAGTTGCCGTCCACGCGAAGCTCATCGCGATCGAGGTCGATGTAGACGACCTCCTGCTCGGGGCAGGGGGCTTCAAGGGCGATGGTGCCGCAGCCGTCGATGCGCAGGTTGAACAGGCCCTCGTTGCCCGCCGCTGCTGACGACAGGTTCGCCCTGCGCTGCAGCTCGTGGCGCAAAGTGCTGTCACAGGCGAGGAACAGGCCGTCGTTGAGCACGACGGAGTTGCCCCACTGAGACGTGTCGAGCAGCAGGATATGGTTCCATGTGGGCTCGCAGACAAGCTTGCCGACGCCTGTGTACTCGGGCTTGATTGCGGAATCCTGGCTGACGGCCCCCTTGAACATCTTGCCCACCAGGTCGCCCACGCCTTTGACGCCCGTGGTGGCGCGCACGCTGCCCACCGTCCACTGCATGGCGCCCGCCTGCAACGTAACGCCGATGGATCCGTCGAGGTCGGCCACCAGCTGGCGGCGCCTGACGTCCATCTCTGCGCAGAAGTAGGCGGTCTGGGCGCTGTCGGGAGAAACTGACAGGTCGCGCATCCACTGGATTACCTTGAACTGGCCTGTTTGTGCGACAATCTTGA
Organism: uncultured Coriobacteriaceae bacterium; assembly: GCA_900555105.1. Lineage (GTDB taxonomy): Bacteria > Actinomycetota > Coriobacteriia > Coriobacteriales > UMGS124 > UMGS124. Next base: position 794 of record USJP01000290.1, read on the forward strand.
CGTCGTCGTTGTTCTCGAAGTTGTATACGCGAAACGCCATGGTGACCTCCTTGTTTGAGGTGTACAAAATGCTGCGAAGTATAGATTACTACCCACGGGGCAGAATGGTGGGGCAATGGCCGAGCTCCGCATATGGTCGGTGGGCGAGCGCACAGGGGCGAGGCCCTATCCCCTCGACTCCTCCCAGCCCTCGTCATAGCGCTCGAGGAAGTTGTGGTGCTTGCTGGCGGCACGCCAGCCCACGATGGCATCGAGGTGAACGTTTTCCACGCTGTGGAAAATTGACTTGGCAATGTCAGGGTCCTGGGCGGAAAGGCTTGCGATGAGAGCCTTGACGCTTGCGCGTTTGGAGCCCTCGCCCGCGTCGCACGATGACACCCCGCCGCTCAAGGGGCAGGCGCAGTGGATGAACTCGAGGTTGTTCTCTTCGCGCCAGGTGATGATGTCGGCCTCATGTACCAGGTAGAGGGGGCGAATGAGTTCCATGTCCTCGAAGTTCGTGCTGTGGAGCTTGGGCATCATCGTCTTGACCTGCCCGCCGTAGAGCACGCTCATGAGGATGGTCTCCACCACGTCATCGAAGTGGTGGCCCAGGGCGATTTTATTGCAGCCCAGCTCGCGGGCGGCGTTGTAGAGCGCGCCGCGCCGCATGCGCGCGCAGGGGTAGCATGGCTTGCCATCCAGGCGCTTCACAATCTCGAAGATGTTCGTGGGCACAATCTCGAGCGGGATGCCGAGAAGCTCGGCGTTGCTGGCGATGGATTGGCGCGCGTAGTTGGGGTAGCCTGGGTCCATGGAGAGGAATGTGACCTCGAAGTTGCGCCGGCCGTGGCGGTAGAGTTCCTGGAAGAGCTTGGCGAGCAAAAAGGAGTCCTTGCCGCCCGAGACGCATACGGCGATGCGGTCGCCGTCGCAAATGAGCTGGTAGTCGGTGAGCGCCTTGATGAACGGCACCCAAAGCTTCTTGCGGTAGCGTGTGATGATGTCGCGCTCGATTTGTGCGCAATGAGGATGTGCGGCGGGGTTTGCCGGGGCGATATCGTGCGCGTTGTTTGCCTGCTGAGGTGCTGGGGCTTGTTCGCTCGTCTGATTCATCTTGCGCACGTCTTTCGAGAATCCGGGGCCTGAAGGCCTGACGATGGAAAGTCCCCGCGAAGCGTGACAACACCTCGCGGGGCGGGGACAGTGCTGTTAGCCAGCAAGGCCCGCAATTGTGGTGCGGGCGGCGCGGTTATTTGGTTAAGGCCGGAGCTGCAACTCCGGCCTTAACTCTTTTCGGGGGCAGTCCTGCGCGCCTCCTTCCGTGCCATCCGCTGCGCATTCACCCATTTGCAGAGCCGGTGTAAAAGCCTGATGACCTCGAGAATAAAGGCCTCTACCGTTGCATACGCCGCAAGGACGTAGATTTCTGGATCCATGGCGACACCCTTCTCTCGTGCTCGAAAAGTGCCGCCCGCATACGGACCGATGCCGGCCTCGCGGCACAGTATCCGAAGCGGGAGTATAGCAAACACCCGGGACGGCTCTGAGTACAGCCCGCAGGAGCTGGGAAGATGCACGAAGTGATGCGTCTTTCATGGGAACTCCCGCTGCCGGCAAAGCAAGTGGCCTCGCCAGGCGCTGAGGCGCTGGCGAGGCCACTGATGCAGTGAGTTATTCAGTTCGGCAACAGAGAAGCGGCCGGGTCTTACTCGGCGTCGCACTCCAGCTTGGAAGGCTCGGTTGCGCCCTCAAAGGTGCCCAGGGCACGCTTGGCGGCATTCTGGCCGGCGACGCGGCCGAAGATCATGGTCTCGCCGAGGTTGCCGCCGCCGTTGTACATGTCGGGGAAGATGGAGCCGAACTCGCCGCCGCTGAACAGGCCCTCGATGGGCATGTCCTTGGTGTCGAGGATCTGAGCCTTGGCGTTGTGGCGCGCGCCGCCCTGGGTGTTGAGCAGGGTGGGGCACAGCTCGACGGCGTAGAACGGGCCGGTCTTTACGGCTTCGGTGCACTCGCGGCTGAAGTCATCGGTCTCGCCGGCTTCGACGTGCGCGTTGTACTTGGCCAGGGCGTCGTCGAGCTCGCTGTTTGCGTTGAAGTCAGGCGCCTTGCCGGTGTCGCGAATGGCCTGGGCAAGCTCCTCGATTGTCTCACCGGACAGAACGGCGCCCGAGGCAATCTCGTCGGCGTTGCCGTCGGAGAAGCCGGCGACGAGCGGGTCGGCAATGTGGTCGGCGTCAACGATGAGGAAGGCGGGCATCGGCATCGGGGTCATGTTCCAAGCGCCGCCGAAGCTGACGCGGCCGTG
>USJP01000291.1 GCA_900555105.1 uncultured Coriobacteriaceae bacterium
CCGCCGGCGAAGTCACGCCCGAGACCATCGCGCAGGTCGTTTCGCGCGCCACGGGTGTGCCCGTGACCAACCTCACCGAGGCCGAGTCCGACAAGCTGCTGCGCATGGAGGACGTGCTTCATCAGCGCATCATCGCCCAGGATGAGGCCGTCTCCAAGGTCGCCCGCGCCATTCGTCGTTCGCGCGCCGGTCTTCGCGACCCGCGCCGTCCTTCCGGCTCGTTCATCTTCCTGGGCCCCTCGGGCACCGGCAAGACCGAGCTTTCCAAGGCGCTCGCCGAATTCCTCTTCGGCACGCAGGACGCTCTCATCACGTTCGACATGAGCGAATACATGGAGAAGCATGCGGTCTCCAAGCTCGTTGGCGCGCCTCCCGGCTATGTCGGCTACGACGAGGGCGGCGAGCTTACCAAGGCCGTGCGTCAGAAGCCTTACTCGGTCATCCTGTTCGACGAGATCGAGAAGGCCCACCCCGACCTCTTCAACATCTTGTTGCAGATTCTCGAGGAGGGTCGCCTCACCGACGGCCAGGGCCGCAAGGTCGACTTCCGCAACACGGTCATCATCATGACCTCCAACGTCGGCGCCCGCCAGATCGCCCAGACCACACCCCTGGGATTTGCGGTGCAGCGCTCCGACGGCGGCATGGACGACAAGGCCATCCACGCCAACGTCATGACCGAGGTCAAGAAGCTGTTCAAGCCCGAGTTCCTGAACCGTATCGATGACATCGTGGTGTTCAAGAGCCTGACCGACGAGCAGCTGCTCTCCATCGTCGACATCCTCGTCGAGGACCTGCGCGACCGTCTCATCGCATGCGGCATGAACATCGAGCTCACCGACGCCGCCAAGCGTCTCATCGCCAAGGAGGGCCACGACGTCGCCTACGGCGCTCGCCCGCTGCGTCGCGCCATCCAGAGCCTCGTGGAGGACCCGCTCTCCGAGAAGATTCTCGCTGGCGAGTTCACGCGCGGCCAGGTCGTCACGGTCGACGAGGAAGACGGCAAGCTCACCTTCGCTTGCCAGGCGGGCGTCATCCCCGCCCCGCGCAGGCGTGAGACGTTCGCCGACGAGCGTATCGCGCGTCCTTCGCGCGGACGCATGGGTGCGCCCTCTCAGCTGCCTTCCACCACTTGTGGGAGCGGCGCCGCTGACTAAGCGCCCCGTTTGTTTTATGATTGCCGCATTGCAGGGTCTTCGAAAGGAATCGTCAAGCCATGGCAGATATCGACTCCGCGGCGGGCATCCAGCCTGTCGTTTCCAGCAATGCGGTACACAATGAGCCGCCTGAGGCAACCTCACCTGCGCCCCACGTCCCGAGCACCTCGGGGCGTGGGGTCGTCGGTAAAAAAGCCAACGTTGCCGCCGTCATTGTCGCCGGTGGATCCGGCGAGCGTTTCGGTCGCCACGGGGGCAAGCAGCTGCTGCCCATCTGCGGCAAGCCCCTTATGTCGTGGTGCCTGCAGGCATTCGATGCCGTGCCCTGCGTGGGCAAGATCGTCATCGTGTGTCCCGAGGCCCGCTGCGAGGAGTACCGCAGCCTCGCCGTCGAGCCGTATGGCCTGGTGACGCCCGTTGAGTTCGTCCCGTCGGGCAGCATTCGCCAGGAATCTGCCCTGCACGGCGTCGAGGCAGTCGCCCAGGATTTCCCCATCGTCGCCATGCACGACGGCGCACGTCCCCTCATTCTCCCTGAGACCATCATGCATGCCATCAACGTGCTCAAGGGCACGCTTGACGCCGACGGCGTCGTGTGCGGACACCCCGCCATCGACACGCTTAAGGTCGTCGAGGGCACCTCGGTCGTGGGCACGCCCGACCGCTCGCTGTTCTGGATTGCCCAGACTCCCCAGGTCTTCCATTCCGACGTCCTGCTCGAGGCGCATCGCGCGGCTCTTCAGGAAGGCTACGTCGGCACCGACGACTCTTCTTTGGTTGAGCGTATCGGCGGCAAGATCGTCCTGGTCGATTGCCCGCGCGACAACATGAAGCTCACCGTACCGGAAGACCTCCCTGCCGTGAGCGCCCTTCTGCATGCCCGTTACGGGGAGGCCCAGGAGCAATGAGCGCAAACATGGTGGGAACCCTTCGCATCGGCCACGGCTATGACGTCCATGCCTTTGCACCCGACCGCAAGCTGATCTTGGGAGGCGTGGAGATCCCCCATACGCAGGGTCTTCTCGGTCACTCCGACGCCGACGTGCTTGCCCATGCCTTGGCAGACGCCATTCTGGGCGCGGTTCGCGGCGGCGATATCGGCAAGCTCTTCCCCGACGACGACCCGGCCTATGAGGGCGCCGACTCGCTCAAGCTTCTTGCCCGCGTCGTCGAGGTGGCGCGCGAGGCGGGCTACGAGCTCGTAGACGCCGACTGCACGGTGGCTGCCCAGGCCCCTAAGCTGGCTCCCTATCGCGAGGAGATGCGCGTAAGGCTCGCCCGTGCCTGCTCGGTTGACACGAGCCAAGTTGGCGTCAAGGCCACGACCACCGAGCGCTTGGGTTTCGTGGGCCGCGAAGAGGGCATAGCCGCATGGGCGGTCGTCCTCATGCAGGCCATCTAAGAATTAGTAACGCAATCAATATCCGCGGTTCGCCCGCATGTAAGCATAAGGAGACGCACGCCCCATGAAGCTCTACGACTCTTCGCTGAGGAGCAAGGTCGACTTCGAGCCGGTCGTTCCCGGCAAGGTGACCATGTATGTCTGCGGCCCCACGGTCTACGACAACATCCACATCGGGAACGCCCGCACGTTCCTTTCTTTCGACATCATCCGCCGTTGGCTCGTCGAGCGCGGCTACGACGTCACGTTCGCCCAGAACCTTACCGACGTCGACGACAAGATCATCAAGCGCGCAAACGAGCGCGGCGTTGCGGCCGACGAAGTCTCCACGCAGTATGCCAACGCGTTCATCGAGGTCATGGAGCGCTTCGGTATCCAGGAGCCTGACATTCGCCCTCGCGCCACGCAGGAGATTCCTGCGATGATCGAGATGATTGAGACGCTCATCGCCGGCGGCCATGCCTATGAGGCGCAGGGCGACGTGTACTTCTCCGTGCGCTCCGACAAGACCTACGGCGAG
>USJP01000292.1 GCA_900555105.1 uncultured Coriobacteriaceae bacterium
TCAGGGGCCGGCCTTCCTGCTCACCCAGGACGAGGGCACCCTTGCGCTTGCAGTAGGCGGGGAGGACCCGCAGCTGCGCCAGCAGCGACGTGCGATGCAGCCCCTCGGGGGAGAGCGGGCTGGCCGAGCCGCCTGCGTCGCCGCACTCCCTCAGCATGTCGAGAAGCCCGCCCATGTGGACGAGGGCGTTTGTCAGGCTGCGCTCGACCTCGTCGGCCAGAGCGCCCTCTGCCTGCTGGGCATGAAGGCGCCGCTGCACCGTGAGGTTGCGTTCGAGCAGCTCGTTGTAGGACGCGAGCTCGCTTTTGCGTTGTTCCAGCTGACGGCTGCGCATATCGGCGTCGCTGACGTCGGCTGAGAACAGCGCCACGCCGCCCGACAGCCGATAGGTGGCGAACACACGATGGGGGCAGTCGTTGACGCGAAACATCGTTTGTTGGGTCTGCGTGCGTTGCGCGAAGCGTACCACCTCTTGCTGCACCGAGGGGGGCAGGGGCAGCGCCGCGTCGGTCGCAAAGGCCACGCGTCCGTCGCGTCCGAGCACCTTGAGGTCGAGCGGCAGGCGTCGGAAGGCCTCGCTGTAGTCGCGATACGAGGGGAAAAGGCCTGTGGCCAGGCATGTTTCGAACGCGACGAGAGCCACGATGGAGTACACGAGCGCGAGGTTGGTGGCGCGAACGGCCTCGACCTCAAGAATATAGAGCGCGCAGTAGATGGACCCCACGCCTAGGACGGCCCCCACAAGGGGAAGCAGCCTGCGCAGGCGGCGACTGCCTGCCAGGTAGGCAACGACGAAGAAGGCGATGACTTTGCCTGCGGTCCACACCATAACGGCCCAGTACCCGGGGCCATATGTGTAGTTGCTCGACCACTTTGGGTCGGCAAGGTCGAACTGGAATACCTGGAAATGAAGGCTGTTGGTGAGCACAGTCAGGATGAGGGCCGCATCGACGGCAATCACACAGCGGCGAAGCATGCGTGTGGCGGGCGTGGCGTCGAGCGCGGCGGCGCGAATGATGCTGAAGAGTCCCAGCGAGGGCACGCTGAGCATGGGGATGTAGTAGCAATACCACATGAAGCTCGCGGCCTCGGGGCTGTTCGTGTCGTATTTCACCAGTACCAACAAGATCCAGGCTGCAAGGAGCCCGGCGGCTATGCACAGGTTGCGTGCGATGGCGGCGTCTGAGCAACGGCGACGCACCCAAGGTGCCCATGCGGCCAGCGCTGCCCCCACGCCAATCGAGAGCATGGCGCGATACCAGCTGCGTACTGAGGGAATCCCCACACTCGCCGGTGCGGCGGCCGAAAACGCCTGGATGAGCGCGATACCGGCTATGATTACCAGCGCAAATGCCATGCCGATGGCCCTCGCGTGGTTTGTATGCGTGCCGAGGGCGTCTTGACGCGGCTCTCTGTTTTTCCCGGTCATCGGCCCCCTCCGGATTGTACGGCGAATTCGCTCGCCTGCTTTGCGGTGTGCGGCGGCACCGAGCCGCCTTGCGTGTCGAGGTAATCGTACAAGAAGTGAAGCCGCGCGGTCGAGTGGGCAGGGGTTTTATGGGACACAAGGTGCTGTTTGCACAAGGGGGTGTGCCGTACTATGACTATGGAAGCAAGGCGCCCGCGACGAGGTCGGGACGTGAGCCGCTGCGGAGGTCCGCGCGGCAGCTGCGTCAAAGCGCCGCAGCAAACAAGGAGGCCACCATGCGTACTAGCAAACGAATCGGCAGCGTCGTCCTCGCCGGTACCCTGCTCTTCACCCTTGGCTTTGGGCAGCTCGCCTTTGCCGAGACGACCACCGCCGCCCCGGCCGAGCCCACCGGCGCCACCGAGGTCGCGTCTTCGGTCCTTTCCCTTAAGACCGTGAGCGCCTATGGCGTGACTTTCCAGGTCAGCGAGGCCTGGCAGACCATGGAGGACCCCGACAGCATGTCGGTCGCCTACATGACCGAGGATTTCCAGAGCTTTGTTCAGGTTCAGGTGTCCGATGCGGATGAGTCTGCTGAGCTCGATGAGCTTGCGGCCAACCCTGAGGCCTTCTTCAGCTCCGATGAGGAGGACGTCGAGGTTGGCACTGTTCGTCGCTATGAGCTCGACGGCGCCCAGGCGATATACGTGAACTTCGCGGGCACCGACGGCATGCAGCGTGAGGTTGGCGGATACATCATGGCGGTGTGCGCTCCCGAGAAGAGCGTCGTCGTGACCGCCGTTTGGGGCGCTGACGTCGCAGAGGACGAAATTTGGGCGCTCGAGCAGACGGGCCGCAGCCTGATGTTCGCAGGCGAGGAAGAGGTGTTCATGCTCGACGGCCCGGGCATGGTCGGCTCCGATCCCTCTGCCTCGGATACGGCCGAGCCTGCCACTGAGCCCACACCCGAACCCGCAAAGCCCGAGCCTGCCACCCCGGCTGACGGCGCCAGCGTGACCTTCGAGGTGCCCGGCTGGGAGATCACCGCAAGCACCGACCCTGCAACCTTTGTGTATGCGACCGTTGAGAGTTACGACGACTCCGTCAACGGCAAGGAGGCCATCGGCGTGCCCGTCACGCTGAAGAACCTGAAGTCCGAGTCGGCCTCCCCGTTCTGGACCCTCAACATCACACTCTATGGTCCTCGTGGCGTGGCCCAGGGCAGCGGCAGCATGTCGTCGGCCGGCTGGTACTTCGACGACTCGATTGAGAACGCCGCGAACATGCGCGCCGGTGCCACCAACGAACTCTATGTGTACTTCTACGACGAGGGCGAGGGCGAGTACGTCGCCGAGATCAGCGCCTGGGACGAGAACTACAACACCATCAAGGAAGAAGTCTCCGTCATGGTGACGAAGTAGCAGGGGTTTCCCGAAACGTCTGTGGAATTGACATAGCGTCCGCGTAGCCCGGTCGGCCAGCTTGCCTTGCGAGCTTGGTCGCCCGGGCTTTTGCGTGCACTGCGGGTGTGTTCGTGCGTGAACGCGCGAGGAAGAGGCCGCCGGCTCCATACTTCGCGTGCTTGTTTGTGGGGTTGCCCGGCGTGCGATTGTCTGGTCTTGCGTGATCACAACAACAAAAAGC
>USJP01000293.1 GCA_900555105.1 uncultured Coriobacteriaceae bacterium
ACGGGCGGCACGAAGCGGAGAAACCTACGAGAGGAACGTGCTCGGGTTCGTCTCGCCTTCCATGCGAGCGCCGCCCTTCTCGGCTGCAAGCTTCTCCATCTCGTCGATGGGACCGAAGTGCAGGGCCTTGGTGGGGCAGGTAGCCACGCAGTGGGGCTCGTCCTCGGGGGTCTTGCCGCAGCTCACGCAGCCGTCGCACTTGTCCATGGTGCCGTCGCCATCGACGCGGTAGGTAGGCACGCCGAAGGGGCAAGCGCCCGCGCATGCCTGGCAACCGATGCACACCTCGCGGTCGACGACCACGAGGCCGTCCTCCTCGCGCTTGGTGAGGGCGCCGGTGGGGCAAACCTCAACGCACGCGGGGTTCTCGCAGTGGTTGCAGCTCGTGGAAATGAACCTGCGGTTGACGTCGGGGAACACGCCCTCGTCTTCCTCTACCAGCCAGCGACGACGCGTGGTGCCGGCAGGAATCTCGTTCCACTGCTTGCAGGACACCTGGCATGCCCAGCACTTGATGCAGCGGCTCGTGTCAACGTAAAAGCCGTACTGGTTGCTCATTTTCGCTCTCCTTTACGCCTGGACGGGAGCCGTCGGGATCTCGGACTCGTCAAGCTTCTCGATCTTGACGAGGGTCTGCTTGGACATGCCGGAGTGGAACGGATCGAAGTTGTTGGGGTCGTCGTCGTACAGGACGTTGACCTCGCTGCCGCCGTCCTCGCAGCCGTAGCCGGGAAGGCCGAGCTCCTGGCAGTCCTCCCACCAGCCGCGGCGTGCCATGAGCACGTCGGGGGCGATGCAGTCGAAGTAACGAGCGACGAGCTTCACCCAGCCGTGCGGGCTCTCGACGCGGCACCAGTCGCCGTCCTCGATGCCGTACTTCTGAGCGGTGGCAGGGTTGATCTTGAACCAAGGCTCAGGCTGCAGCTCGCGCAGGTAGGGCACGTTGACGTAGTAGCTGTGGTTGCACAGACGGTACGCGTGGACGTCGGAGAACACAAGCGGGTACTCGGCAGCGATGTCAGGCGTGCCGGCAATAGACTCCGCGGGACCGTTGTACACGGGCACGCCGCTGAGCTCGCCGGTGTCGAGGTTGTTGGGCTTGCCGCCAATCCAGCTGTTGTAGCACTGGACCTTGCCGTTGGGCAGGTTGGCGAAAAGCTCCTCGTAGTTCTGCGTCTTGGCCTCGCCGGGAGTGAACTCCTCGGTGCGCTCGACGAAGATCTGTCCCTTCTCGCGCAGCTCCTCGAGCGTGAAGCCCGAGCCGTCGAGCTGCTCGCGCAGGCACTCGTCGAAGTCGCCGTGCCAGAAGTCGTCGCCGTAACCCATGGCGTCGGCAAGCTTGCAGTAGAAGTCCCAGTCGCTCATGGACTCGCCCAGGGGCTCCTGAATCTTCTGGTTGATACCGATCCAGGTGCCGTCCTTGCTGTTCTTGGTAGCGAACTGCTCGTCGGACTCATAGTTGACGCATGCGGGGAGCACGTAGTCGGCGTAGTCGCAGGAGCTGTTCCACTCGGTGTCCATCACGACGTAGAGCTCGAGCTTCTTGAGAGCCTCGATGATGGTCTTGGGCTGGCGAGTGGCGGTCAGCGGGTTGGACGACTGCGCGAAGACGCAACGCAGCGGATAGGGCTCCTCGGTAAGGATGGAGAGCAGGCCCTTGTAGTAAGCGGTCGTGGGGCCGGACTCCTGCGTGACCATGGTCTGGAACCAACGCGGGGTCTCGGGAGCGACGAGCTTGGCGACGCCGGGCATCCAGCCGTTGGCCTCGTCCTCCTCGGAGGCGGGCAGGCGGTCGGTCAGGATGTCGAACGGGTTGGTCTTGATGAGCGAAGGAGCGCCGGGCGCAGCAGCGCCGGATCCGCCCTCGATAGCGATGTTGCCGGTGATGGCCTCGATGAGGTCGATGCTGGCCTGAGCCCAGTGGCCGTCGTTCTGCTGGTCGCCGATGCCGTTGCCGCAGAAAATGGCCATGGGCTTGATGGTGCCCATCATCTCGGAGATCTGCTCGATCTGAGCGGCGGCGACGCCGGTGATCTCCTCGGCCCACTCGGGGCTGCAGTCAGCCACGGACGCGGCCAGCTCGTCGAAGCCGTCGCACCAGTTGTCCACGAAGTCGTGGTCATACAGGTCGTTGGAGATAATGTAGTTCAGGACTGCCATGGCAAGCGCGCAGTCGGTGCCGGGGCGCACGGGCACCCAGATATCGGAATGCGAAGCCAGAGCGTCGCGCATCGGGCGAATGTCGATGGACTGGGCGCCCTTCTCCATGGCGTTGAGACGGCCGTTGGGGTTGCCCTGGTTGATGCCGGAGTTCTCGGAGTTGTAGCCCCAGTTAACGATGAGCTTTGCCTTGCCGAGCTGGCCGGGCATGGTCTTGTTGCAGGCCATGTGGCTCGGGCCGCCGAGCGTAATCAGGTTGGAGAACATGCGCTGCGAGTTGCAGATGGCGGAGTGCATGTAGTTGGGCGATCCGTGAACGTTGAGGAAACGGCGGCCCAGCGTGCTAAGAACGGCATAGTACTGAGGGGACATGACGCCGTAGGACTCGGGGCCGTACTTCTCCTTCTGCTCGAGCAGCTTGGCGGAGATCTCCTCGATTGCCTGCTCCCACGTGATGCGCTCGAACTTGCCCTCGCCCTTCTCGCCCGTACGCTTCATCGGGTACTCGAGACGCGTGGGAGAATACATGACCTGCATGGCGGCGTTGCCCTTGGCGCACAGCGTGCGGCTGCCGCGGCCCCAGTTGTTGCCAGCCTGAGGGTTACCCTCGACGTTGGTCCAGCGGCCGTCCTTGAGGTAGCACAGCGTGGAGCAGTGCGTGCGGGCGGGGCCACACATCTGACAGAACGCGTGACGGACCTCCAGGCCCTCGTACTCGCTCTGCATGCCCTCGCCAGAGGCGGCTTCCTCAGCCTGGGAGAGCAGCGGGGTCCCCAGACCGGCGCTGGCTGCCGCCATGCCGGCGAGCGCCGCACCGGCGGCAACGAAGCTGCGCCTCGAAATGTTGGGGGTGCGTTCCA
>USJP01000294.1 GCA_900555105.1 uncultured Coriobacteriaceae bacterium
CCACGGCGTGGTTGCCACCATCGAGCAGCACGCGGTCCTCGTGGGTAACGACAAGCTCATGGCCAGCCACGGCGTGAACTACCACACCTGCGAGCTCACCGGCACCATCCTGCATGTCTCGCTTGACGGGAAGTATATCGGCCACATCGTGATCGCCGACGTCGTGAAGGCCGACTCCGCCCAAGCCATCGCCGACCTGCACGCCGTGGGCGTGAAGAAGACGGTCATGCTCACCGGTGACCGCACCGAGGTGGCCGCAGCCGTGGCCGAGAAGCTGGGGCTGGACGAGTACAAGGCGCAGCTGCTTCCCGCTGACAAGGTCGAACAGGTGGAGCGCCTACTCACCGCCGAGGGGGACAAGCGCAAGCTTGCCTTCGTGGGCGACGGCATCAACGACGCTCCCGTGCTCACCCGCGCCGACGTGGGCATCGCCATGGGCGCCATGGGCTCCGATGCCGCCATCGAGGCCGCCGACGTGGTGCTTATGGACGACAAGCCTTCCAACATCGCCCGCGCCATCCGCCTGGCCAAGAAGACGATGGGCATCGTGTGGCAGAACATTGTGTTCGCCTTGGCTGTGAAGTTCGTCATCCTCGTGTTGGCAGCGCTCGGTATCGCCAACATGTGGCTTGCCGTGTTCGGCGACGTGGGTGTGGCCATCATCGCGATTCTCAATGCGATGCGAGCAATGAAGGCACCGAAGTAGAGTGCTGCCCGGACGCCTTGAGGCGGATTCCCACGCTGCAGTCCTCGCAGGGGCACCGGGGCTAAGTTCTTCCCGAACGCTTGGGGGCGGATCTCCACGCCGCTGGTCCTCGCCGCATAAACCGCGGCTGCGGATTCGCGGCTTAGGAGACCGCCCCCAAGCTGCGCACTCTGCTCCAAGGGATGCCGTTTAAAGCTTAAAACCAACAGGCGGATGCGGGTTTGCGGGTTGGGGGACCACCCCCGGAGCGGTGCACTGCCCCGGGGGTGGCGGTGGGGTGGGGGTTGCGGGTATGATGCTCTGAGCACATGCTGAATTGCGAGGAGGAGCCGCGTGACCCGTCAAGCACACTGGAAGAGGCAGCATAGGCACAACGTTGTTTTGGCATCGCTCGCGCTGAGCGCATTGATGAGCGCGACACCCGCGTTTGCGCTGGCAGATGAGCAGTTGGATGCAAACTCCCCTGTCATCGACTGTTTTGAATACCAGGCGGACAACAACCACAGCGCCACTCCCCTCCCCTACTTTGGCGAGATGCAGGCAGTGATTGACGACGAGGCCAATGCGCCCTCAAGTGAGGGCGATGTCCCAGGTAGCTCCTACAGCACGCATAACGGCTCCGCAGATAACACGAAGGGCAATAACACCGGGCAAGACGGCGCCCCAAACAACTCGAATACAGATGCCAGCAATACCGGACAAACTGGAACCTCGAACAGCATGGACGCAAGCCAGGGCAACGCGAGACTAGATGGCACCCCGAGCAGCGCAGGCGCGAACAACGGCGACACTGGGCAAAACACCATTTCTAGCAGCTCAAACGCAAAGCAAGGCAGCGCTTCAAGCAGCTCGGATGCAGGCCAAAGCAATGCCTCGGGCGCGGGATCGAGCAACGGCACCACTCAAGGCAACGTTGAAGGCGGTGTCAGCGCAGACCAAGGCAACGACACTCAGGGCGATGCCACGAACGGTGCGGACGAAAACCAGGGTGTCGCCCCAGGCAGCGATGGCGCCGATCAGAACGGCGCTACAAGCGGTGCAAGCGCGGACCAAAACAGCAGCCCTGATGGTGCTGGCAGCAAGGCCGATGAGCAGGAAAGCAACGGCGGCTCGGCTGATGAATCGACGAGTGACACCGATAAACCCGGCACGGGAACCGATGCCTCCCAGGGTGGGACGACCGACAAGGGCAACGGCTCGCAGCCTGGGACTCCCGAACCCGATACGCCTGGCACAAGGACTGATGCTCCCCAGGGAGGAACGACCGACAAGGGTGACAACCCGCAGTCTGGGACTCCCGAACCCGATACGCCTGGCACGGGGACTGATGCCTCTCAGGGAGGGGCAACCGACATAGGCGACGGCTCGCAGCCTGAGGCTCCCTCGCCCGGCCAACCCGGCTCGGACCCCTCGACCCAAGAGCCGGCCGTGCTTACCGGCTGGCAGAACATTGGCGGCTATCGCTATTACTACGACAACGACGGCAAACCCCTCACCGGCTTGCAGACCATCGAAGACAAGACGTACCTGTTCAACGAAAAAGGCCAGCTCGGATATGGTTTCCTGTACCTGGGCAACAACGTTGTCTCGTACTTTGACCCCATCACCGGCAACCAGCTCACAGGAAAGCAGTTCATCCACGGCTCCTGGCGCAACATCGACGAGCAGACGGGTCTCAACTGCGGCCTCACCGAGGTCTTGGAATCCGGCAAGACCAACACGTATTACTACGACAACTACGACGGCGGCCTGCACACCGGTCAGCAGTGCATCAACAACTCGTGGCATTTCTTCGACGAGGACACGGGGCGCATGTACACCCGCGACGAGGAGGCGCGACGCATCGTGCAGTTTGCCCTGGCTGAGCTGGGCGGCAGCGAGTCAACGGCATTCGGCTACCTCAAGGAGGTGAAGGCCGACGGCGGAACGTACTGCGGGTACGGCCCCTGCATGGCCACGGTGCGCCACATCTTCAAGGCCGCCGGCATGAGCGGGTTCCTTGCCGACGGCTTCGTCGACAGCTGGCCCCACAAATACCTCGACCTCATGATTGAAAAGGGCCAGCACGACATGACGCCCCGCGTTGGCTCGGTCGCCTTCTTCCTCTGGGAAAACTCCTTCGCCAACCAAATTGGTGTCTCTGCCGACCATGCTGAGATAGTCGTGGAGGGGGGTGACGGCTGGTACAAGACTGTGGGCGCCATCGCAGGCGGCATCAAAGAGAGCATTTACTACACCGCCGGTGCCTACAACATCGGCTTCGGCGTGCCAGCGTTTTATCGGTAGACACGGGGCCGGGTTCTTCCC
>USJP01000295.1 GCA_900555105.1 uncultured Coriobacteriaceae bacterium
GCGTGTCCGCCGGCCCGGAGTCGGTCGAGCGCCTGCGCGTGGTGTCGGCCCGAGCGCTCAGCTACGAGGTGCTTGCCGACAAGGGCGCGCAGGCGATGTATGGCCATGGCCCGCGCACGCTGCTCGACGTGGAGCGTTCCATTCTCATCGCCGACCTGCGCCAAGCGGGCATGGGCAAGGAGGACCTTGCTGCAGCTTGCAAGGAGTTGTATCGCGCATGGGACACAGGCGAGCTGCCTGCGCCGCAAGGCGAGCCCACCCGTCGCTATGTTGATACGCTCGCTGCGTTTGGTGCCTACGATGCGCGCGAGCTGGGGGCCCGTGCCCTCAATGCCGTGCGCTCACAGCCTGAGATTGCCCAGCGACTGGGTGCTGCTCACGTGCTTGTGGACGACGCGAACCTCATCGGTCTGGCTCAGCTGCGCCTTATCGAGGCGCTTGCCGGTCAGGAGCTGCTCCTTGCCGGCGACTGCAGTGTCGCCAACCCCTTCTTCGACGCTGCGGCGACGGGCACGAGCCTTGCCCGCTTCGCGCAAGCGTGTGCCGTCGAGCCCGTGCGCCTTGCGCAGGCCCCGCTCGACTTTCCCGAAGACACGTTTGTCGTGAAGTCGCCTGAGCCCCTCACTGAGGCTCTGACCTGCGCAAAGACCGTGAAGTACATTCTTGGCAACGTTGCCGTGGATCTCTCTCAAGACCTGGAGCTGGCCCAGGCCGCATCTGCGGCCGAGGAGGCCGGAACCCAGGTGGCAAAGGACGGTTGCGAGCCGATTCCGTTCGACGACCTCGTGTACCCCAACGAGGTGTGCGTGGTCATTCCCCAGGGAAGCATGCTCAAGGACGTCTGCCAGAAGCTCAAGGCGGCAGGTATCGCCACCGTTACCTGCACCGAGGGTCAGCCTGTGGGAGGAGATCCTCGTCGCGTTGCGAGCGTGGCCACGCTTCAGTCGTTCACACTGCTGGGTCTTGCGGCCAACGAGCGCGACCTCATGTGCTGGCGCACTTGGGTCGGTCTGGGTCGCGCGGACATCTCCGCGAAAGCCTGGGCGGGACTTGTTGCCTACGCCGCCGAACGTGGCACGCACGTCCTCGATACCCTTGCTTCACTTGGCGCTTCTGCTCCTGAGCCTTTTGAGGGGGCAGAACTTCTCGCCAAGCGCTACGCGCAGGCCCGCGCGCTCATCGCCAAGGCGAGTCGCAAGCACGGTCGCCAGCTTATCGATATCGTGTCGCCCAACGAGAACCTCACGTTCACGCGCCTGTGCGAGCCTGTCGTTGCCCAAAGTGCCGGCGAGTTTTTCGCTCGCGCCAACCTGGGCGCGGTGGATCGCGGCTTTGGCGGCAGGCTGTGGGATGTGCGTGTGGGCATCCCCGCCGCTTTTGCGGGCCTCGAAACCAAAGCCTGTGTGCTGCTCGGCCTCAATGAGGGCGTGGCCCCCCATGCGACGCGTGAAGAGTCGCCTGCTCGCTTCGAAAACGAGTGCCGCCTGTGGCGCGGGCTTCTCCATAAGGCGCGCAATTGGCTCACGATGTCCTATGTTCAGGGGGCCGCACCCGACCATGCGCTGGCTTTGGGGGCACGCGTGAAGCGCATCAAGCGGACTGCAACCGGCGACGTTGCTATGCTCGCCCCCAGTGTTCTTCTGCGCGAGCTGGGCATGGCAGAGCCTTCCACGATGGGTGCCCAGCAGTTTGTGGCCTGCGTGCTTGAAGACACGCTCTAGCGTCACACAATTGTTTGTGCAACAAAGCACCAGGTATTTGGCATCATACAAAACTGTCTAGCACCTGTTTGAGGATAAAAAGGCACTTCCCGTCAGGTTTAATGGTTTTCAGACGAGGGTGCTGACGGTTTTTACGATGGCAAAGAGGGCAAGTCTAAGGTAAGGTACGCACTAAGGGTATGAGGGCCCGCAGTCAGAAAGAGGGAGAGTTTCGTCATGGATGCAGAGATTATCAGCATATTGCTGGCGCTTGCCATAACGGCAATCGTCGCGTTCCCGCTCGCAAGGCCGCTGCGTAAGTACTCGGTGGTCTTCTACGTTGTCGCTACGGTCGCTCTCGTCGTGTACCTTTGGACGGTGCTTACCGGCGTCAACACCAACCAGTGGCGTTGGCTCACTTTCATGTTCCAGAAGGGTTATCTGGGCACGTTCTTCTTGGCGCTTGTTATGTTCACCGGTGCCCTGCCTGACAGCAGCAAGATCAAGCGCGGCCTGCTGCCCATCCGCGGCGAGCTGTCGATTCTCTCGTTCATCTTCTACATCGGCCACATCGTGACCTACCTGAAGAGCTACCTGCCGATGCTTTCCAACTTCGGCAACCTCAAGCCCACGCTTGCTGCTTCGCTCATCGTCGCCCTTGTCCTCACCATCATCTTCGTGGTGCTGAGCGTGACTTCGTTCAAGTTCATCCGCTCTGCCATGAACGCCACCGTGTGGCGCCGCCTGCAGAAGTTCACTTACCTCATGGTTGCCCTGCTTGGTGTCCATGTGGCCATGGCTCTGGGCCTGTCCCTTGCCAACATGGGCAGCGTCGGTTCTATCCACGTGATCATCTACATCGTGATCATCGTCATCTATGCCGCCCTGCGCCTCTACAAGGCCTCGGTCGACAAGAAGGCTAAGGCCGCCGACGCTGAGTAGCGTTTACGTCCACGGCATCTGGTAGTCAAAGAAGGGCCGTCTCATCTGGGGCGGCCCTTCTTATCTGCAAACTAAGAACGCCCGCCCTGTGCTGCTCGATGCGAGTGCACGGGGTGGGCGTTTGCGTTTCCTGGAATATGGTTTGCGCCGTGTGGCCTAGGCACCCAGGAGCTTGCGGGCGGCGGCGTCTAGCTCGTCAACAAGGGCGAGCGCCTCGGCGTCGGTCGTGCCGCGGGCGAACACGTAGGCCTTAATCTTGGGCTCGGTGCCGCTCGGGCGGATGATGACTTTGTTGGCGCCCTCCAGGTTGATCTCGAACACGTTGGCGCCCGGCAGGGTCTGCTCGTCGGCTGCG
>USJP01000296.1 GCA_900555105.1 uncultured Coriobacteriaceae bacterium
GTAGGGTCTACAGGCGCCGCAGGTTCGCCGGGCACAGCAGGCTCACTCGGACCAGCAGGGTTCTCCGGCGTTGTGGGCTGATCAGGGTTCTCCGACCCAGAGACACCCGTGGACTCGCCGGGCAGTGCGCCACCATCAGAGCCAGGCGTCGCAGCAGAGTCGCCCAACCCCGTTGTCGCTGCAACCCCCTGCACATCGTCTTGTGCCGCAGCGCCAGCGACGGGCACACCCGCCTGCACCTGATCGGCGTTCGCCAAAGACACGATAGAGGTACCCGCAATGCCCAAAGAGGCCACGAGGCCCACCGCACACAAGGCGAACTTGATACGAGCGGTCAATTGTCCAGCTGGTTTCATCTGCCCCATCCGTTTCAATCGTCACGAGCAGCCCCGGCCCGAAGGCCGGGGCATACCTCTCACATGCGTCAAGGGTACCAGCCCTCGCGGCGGATGGGGCGAGCAAAAACAAACTAACGGAGTGTTTCAAACGCTCCATAAACCCAAAGAATCAACAACAGGCGCGCTTCTACTCCCGCTTAGTACACGTACACCGTGGTTCCCGAGGGGATGGTCTCGTAAATCCACTTGGCGTTGGACGTCTCCAGGCGCACGCAACCGTGCGACAGGTGCATACCCAGACGCGTGTCCTTCGGAGCACCGTTGGTGTAGTACGTGGTGGAGTGGAACAGGTAGTCGCCGTAGAACTGCGTCCAGTAGTAGCAGCGCACACCATAGGAGTCGAAGTAATACCCGCGGCTATCCACGGAGAACAGGCCCTTCACCGTGGGCGTGTAGTATGTACCGGGCGAGCACAGCCAAAGCGCGCCCTCTTCCCAGCCGTAAGGCATCTTGTAGTACACGCCAACCAGGCACGACTCGGTGTCCACAGCAAGCAGCCACTCGGTGGGGCTAGTGAGGTTGCGAATCATGTTGTACACGTAGACCGAATCGCCCGAAATGACCTTCACGCGCGTGCCGGCATAGCTCTGATGTCCCTCAGGGTCGGTCACCTTGGCATACAGCCAATAGAAGCCATCGGAGTCGAGCCAGACCGTCTTGCTGGTGTTGGTGCTCTTTTCCCTGCCAAGCGTGGCGGCCGTATCCTCGTACATGCCCTTCTTCCACACATACTCAAAGGTAAAGCCGTTGTTCGAGGGGGCCGTGTGGTTGACGCCGATGGTCCAGGTGTGCATGTCCCACTCAGAGGTGGCCGTGGGCGCAAGGGCCTGCCACACGATGACCTCGGCGGTCTGGATGCGGCTAATGCCGTTGGAGTCGGTCACCTGGCACCACAGCGTGAAGGTGCCCGAACCGCCCAGATAGTAGCTGAAACTCGCGTCCTTCTTGGAGCCGCTGCGCCAGGTCTCGCCTGCCGTGTTGTACCAGCCGTACTCATAGGTAAGGTCCGACGTCGAGCCGCTCACCTGGGGTGTCGCGGTGATGTTGCCGCCAGCAATGAGATAGTGGTTGGGCGTAGACAGCGAAGAGTACGTCCAAGCAGGGCCCTGCAGCTGGGCGCCGTTGAGCGTGTCGCGCACGAGCACCGTAAACATCTTGGCCGCCTCGGCACGCGTGGTGTTGTCCTGGGGCTTGAGGCGTGCGGGCGTCTGGGTCTTGTCGCCGGTGATGATGCCCCTGCCGTTGGCCCACCTCATGGCGTTCCAGGCATAGGCGTTTACCTCATTGGCATCAGGGAAGGACGAGATGTTGCCGAGGTTGCCGCCCACGCCGCAGCCCTTGGCGAAGCGATGCAGCATCGTGGCAAGGTCCTGCCTGGTAACAGGGTCATTGGGACCAAACAGACCCGTGCCGATGTAACCCGTGGTGATGCCGTTTTGATACGCCCACTCCACAGCGGCGGTGTAATACTCGCCCGTGGGCACGTCGTAGAAGTGCGTGGTAGTGCCATAGCTGGAGGGGTTGGTCGTGGCGTCGCTCGAGGGGTTGGCGTAACGGTACAGGATGACGAGCACCTGAGCACGGCTGATCTGGTCCTGGGGACCAAAGTTGCCGGCGTCGGCACCCGTGGTGTATCCCGTCATGAGGCCGGAAGACGTCACGTAGTCGAGCCAGCCCTCTGTTACATACCACTCGTTGGCGGGAGTGTCCTTGTAGAGATAAGGCTCCGTCGAAAGGACGTTGGGCTCGGTGGGAGCAGAAACGACTTCGAACTCGCCAAAGCCGAGCGAAAGAAGCTTCTCGGCCACTGCCTGCTCGATCTCAATCGCAGAGCCATCGAGGACCTTGGCGGCCTCGTCCTTCTGGAAGAGCCACAGGCGGGCGTCTGCAGGCAGGTTCATCTTGCCGGAAGCGTCCTGGGCAGAGGTTTCCTGCGCGGCCGTCGGATCGGCGGCGTCGGGCGCGTCCTCGGCATCGGCCGGCACAGATGCCTCCTGGGCAACCTCAATCACATAGGCAGCTGCGTCGACCAGGAAGTCCACCACGCCGCGCGACCCGTCGGCGAAGGTCACCTCAAGCTGCACGAGCTGGGCCTGGCCCACGCCCAAAGACTCCGTGGCAAGGTCGAACACGAGAAACCTGCCGTCGGTGCGCGTGGACTCAAAGGTCACATCGCCCAGCGCGCCTCGCACGGTCAGAACGCCCTTTACGAGCTGCGCGTTCTCGTCCTGCAGTGCAATGGCGAGCGGCACCTTGTCACCCAGCACGGGAGCGGCATGGCTTGTGTAGGCAAAGTTCACAAGATCGGCGGGGGCAACGGGGGCAACGGGGGCAACAGCGTCAGACTCGGTGTCGCCGGCAGGTTTGTCGGCAGCATCACCTTCTCAGCGGGCTTATCTGCGGTGCTGCCATCGCCCTCAGCGGGCTTGTCCGTGCCGGCGGCAGCACCGTCACCCGGGGCAGAGGGCTGGTCGGAACCAGCGCCAGCGGAGTTGTCGGGCGTTGCAGGAACATCAGGCTGGGCAGGCTCGCCAGGCGTAGGGACCCCAGGCTGGTCGGGGTCGCCCGTCGC
>USJP01000297.1 GCA_900555105.1 uncultured Coriobacteriaceae bacterium
ATCGCCAGCCCGCCGCCGGGCTGGGCGCTGTCGCAGGTCGGCTGGGAGATCAGCGTTTCGCCGAGATAGCCGCGCATGCCCGTCTGCACGCAGGCGCGCGCCACCTCGTCCTCAAAATAATACATGTCCGCAAACGTCGTCACGCCCGCCAGCAGCATTTCTCCGATTCCGAACACCGCGCCGCGATAGACCAGCTCGCGCGTCATCGCCTCGTTTTCCAGCGGGAACAGGAAGCGCCGAAGCCTGTCCGGGCAGTCGTCGCCCATCGTGCGGAACGGCACCATCGACACATGGCAGTGCGTGTTCACAAACCCCGGCAGCAGGATGCCCCCGCGCGCGTCGATCCGCTCGTCCGCCTCGCCCGCAAAAGCCCCCTCGCCCACCTCGGCGATGTTTTTTCCGTCCGTCAGCACGTAGCCCCTGTCCAGCACGCGCATGTCGTCGTCCATCGTCAGGACGACGGCGTTTTCAATCGCTGTCCTCATGCGTCTTCCCCCATCAGCGCCATCGCCGCCGCGCAGAACACCGCAACGCACAGCAGCATCTGCTGGTAGCCCTCCATGCCTGCATTGTTCGCGATGAAGCTCACAAGGATGGCGGGAGCAAGCGTGGTGCCCACCTGGCGCACAAGAGCGATGGTGCCCACAGCGCTGGCACCGTCCTTCTCGTCGGTGTTCTCAAGCACCATGTAGTTGGTGGGAGCACCCATGGCGAAGCCCATGCCAAAGCCGACCACAGCCAGGCCAGCGATGAGCAGTGCCCTGCTGGGGGCGGCAGAGGCGACGAGCGCCAGGAATACGAAGCCTGCAGCCATGACAGCCAGGCCGAACGCAAGCACGGGCTTGGCACCGAAGCGGTCGATAAACTTGCCGCCGAGCGGCGGTCCCACAAGTGAGGCGGCGCCGATGGCAAGCACGTAGTAACCGCCCGAGCCGAGAGGCTCACCCATGACGAACTCAGCATACTGCGGCACGAGCATCATCGAGATGATGGTGCAGCCAACGAAGAACGAAGCGATCATCGTGATAACGATGGGCTTGCTGTGCAGGTACTCCATATGGAAGACCGGGTCTTCCGCCTTGCGCTCGACCTTACCGAACGCAACAGTGCACACAGCGGCTGCGGCAAATGTCGTCCACAGCAAAGGCGAGGTCACAGAGACAGCCAGGTTCGTGAAGTCGATCTCCTTGATGCCGAGCAGGAGCAGCATGATTGCAACAACGAGGAGCACGGAACCCGCCGTGTCAAAGCGACGCTCGTCCTTCTGTTCGCAGGAACCGTCCTCGCACACAGCGCGCAGGAACACGAACGAAGCCACGATAAGCGCCGCGCAAATGGGAACGGCGATGTAGAACAGTATGTCCCAGCTCTCGACTCCTACCAGGCCGATAACGGCGCTGCCCATGGCGGCGCCGAGCACGTTGGAAAGGCCCGCAACCGCAGCTGCCAGGCCCAGCGCCATGCCGCGCTTCTCAGGAGGGAACGTGGTGCCGATCGCGGCATTGGCCACAGGGATCATACCGCCCGCGCCGGCCGCCTGAATGACGCGGCCCACCAGGAGCAACGGAAAACCGATGACAACCTTCGAAAGGCCGCACAGAATCGAGCCGACCGCAAACACTCCCAGGCACAGAGTGAATATCTGGCTGCGGCCACGGCGGTCCGCCAACTTGCCGATTACGGGAATGAGCGCCGCATAAAAAAGCGTGTAGATGTTGATCATCCAAATGCCGACCTCGTCATTGAGGCCGAACGTTGCCTGCACCACCGTGCGCACAGGCGAAACCATGCCCACATACAGGCCGCCCACAAGCAGGCCAAACAAGTAGATGGCCAGGATGGCTCCGAGATTGGGCGACTTCTTGACGGCGGCTCCGCCAGGAGCGCTTTTGGTTTGTTTCACGATGACTCACCGCTTCCGTTTTTTTCGGTGGCAAGTCGAAGGCGCCCACGAAGAGCCCCCACTGCATCCACCGCAGCCTTGTCACACTGAAAAGGTCAAATACCGATAATTGAGACCGAAAAACGCCCGGCAGTACCGGGCGTAATAATCGTTTATCTTCGCTTGAGACATAGTGAACATCAATACCGTCTTGTTCAGGTAGATCCCGAACACATTTGCGCGACAAAACCGACACACATTCACGCACCCACATCAGAAAAGCTGGCAAAAATCACCTTACCCTTTTGGGTATAACGCCTGCTCAAGCATCCAGAAAAAGGCCGGCATGCTAGTTGCATTCGAAGTGCGCAGGCAATTGAGAAGGTTGTTGAGCACAAGAGTGCACACAGCAAGGGAGTCAACGCCCTCGGGAAGCGCAGCCTGATCTATACGTGGGTCATGCTCAAACACCCTCTGCAACCCATGCAGGGCATGCTCAAACTGAGCCGCCTCGCGAGCGCGGGCGGCAACCAGCTCGGCTTCAGGAAGCGATCCGACACCCTTGAGCCAGTTAGTCCGGAATCGAGCGAGAACGGCCTCCATGCTCGAAAACAGGTTGCGGCAATATGTTCCGAAGTCGACCTCGGGCTCAAGGCGACAGAACTCCTCGAAAAAGGCCCGACGGAAAAACAGCTCGACCGTGTCGACCACAAGGTCGCTCTTCGATCCAAAATAGTTGTACACGGTGCCAACAGAGACTGCGCACTCATTTGCAAGCCCGCGAACCGAGAGAGCCGCGATGCCATGCGTCTCGGCGATGCGGTACGCACCCTCCAGCAGCTCTTCGCGCGAAGTCGTAGCGGCCATAGCCAAGCTCCCCCCCTGCGACGCCGTACATGACCCACCGCGCCGACATCCAGATGTACAGGCCATTCTTAAGCATGTTTTCTGCACAGAGATGAGCTCTCTGCACGCCGACACGGTTGGACGCAGCATACCCGCATGCACGATACGTGAACCCATATGGCATCGAAGCACGCTAAACCTAAACAAAAAGCGGAGCGCCGGTACAGTGCAGCGCCCCGCC
>USJP01000298.1 GCA_900555105.1 uncultured Coriobacteriaceae bacterium
GCACCCATTCTGAGCAGGCATTTTGTTCTTGGCTGATTTACGCATCCATTAAAGCTTACGTTAAACGCGGAGCAATTCTCCTTATTGCGGCTGGAGAACCCCGTTTTTGCGGCGAGACCTAAGGGGCCTTGCTCCCTCGGGCCGCCCAAAGAGTCTCTCAACATACATCTCTTCTTCAAGAAATGAAATGGACAGATCCCTTGAAGCATTCCCAACTGTAATGGGTTCCGCGCCAACGTACCCTTGTTCCTTCCTGTCAACTCATGCGATGGAAGCCCTTTTGAAGAAGGAGCCCTTTGGAATTGCAATGTGAACACCGGCCATGCAAATTGTGCCGTTGTCTTTGCAACCCGGGCGCAAAGCAGCCGTCAGCGGTTTGGAATAAAAAGCACCTAGTCAGTTGTTAGTCATCACTAATAAGGGAAATCCCCTACAGCTCGCGTGTTATATACAAACGAAGGGAGACCAGACAGGACAGACCGTAAACGACCAAAGAGACGAGAACCACACCGAGCGATATGCCCACGATGGTGCCGGTATTTTCCAAAAGGGGCGCAAGGGTGGCAGGATCGAACCCACTCGACGAGATGCCCTGCATGGTCAAAAACACCAGCAGCGACAGGGCGACAAACACGAGCGGGATGTACCGAGCGCCTTTCGTGAAACCGAAGCGGAACATGAACGGCAGCGTCAGGGCAAGCCCGAAAAACGACACCGCAACCCCTGCGGCGCCGCAGGCCGCAAAGAGTCCGAGCAAATCCCAAGGTCGAAGAGACAAATCGAGCAACTCGCTCCAGCTGTTCAGCTGCAGGCCTGGATTAATGCTGATCGCCACCGAAATACCGAGGTCGATTAAGAGCGAGACCGCGATACCGACAAGTAAGCTGGCAAGCACGCAAAGGGCCACAGTCACATATCGGCCGCACACCACTTGGCCACGAGAAAGCGGCAGCGCTTGGCGAAACGCCTGCCAGTTGTTCTGCTCGTCGTAGGCCATGAGCCTGTTAACAACCGAAAGCGCGATAACGATGGTTGCGGCGCAGAGCACGCCGGAGGCACCCATCGCCAAGGCAAAAATCGCCGCAACGAACAGCGCGGTTCCAGCAAGGTTTCTGGCCACCCCACGCAAGCAGGCCAAATCACATTTGATCATTGAAAACATTGCGAACTCCTTAGTGATGCGCCGAACCATAGGCGGACTCAATCGGCTCGCCCTTGAGCGTCAGGGACATATAGCTTTCGATGTCTGCCCTGTCGAGGGCGATATGGGGAAATGCGCGGGCAAAGTCTCGGCGGTCGGGAACGAGCACGTCGATGTTCAGGGAATTGCGCACGAATCGCGCCCCCTCGAAGCCACCAGCGTCAAGCACCTGCTCGAACTCTGACACACGGCAGCGCGCGATGCCTGCCATGTCGCTGATCGCGTCCTTTTCCAGTGAAAACGCCAGCTTGCCGGCATCGAGGCACACCACGTAGTCGGCAATGTGCTCCAGGTCGCTTGTGATGTGGGTGGCCAAAAGAATGCCCCGACCCTCCCCGCCCACCATGAAGTCGCGCAGGATACCCAGTATTTCCTCGCGGGCCATGGGGTCGAGCCCGGCCGTAGCCTCGTCGAGAATGAGCAGGTCAGCGGCATGGCTGAGCGCACAAGCCAGCATGAGTTTCATGCCCATACCGCGCGAGAGCTCCTTCACGCGCTTGCGTCCGTCAAGGCCAAAACGCTCGAGGTAACCGCCAAACAGGGTCGCATCCCACACGCGATAGGCGGCATGCATGACGCGGGCCACGTCGCGCACGCGCAGCTCACCAGGAAACGACACGCCGTCGAACACCACGCCGACGCGCTCCTTGACCTGGGCTGCTTCTTGGGCAATGGCACGAGGATTGCCGTTTTCCCACATGGAACGGCCGAACAGCTTTGCTTGGCCCCCATCGGGGCGCACCAGGCCGAGCAGCGACTTGATGAGCGTCGTCTTACCCGCGCCGTTGGTTCCCACAAGACCCACGATGGTTCCCGGCTCGACCGCAAGGTTCACACCGTCGAGCCTGAAATCGCCGTACGTTTTAGTCAGCCCGCTCGCCTCAAGCAGAGGGGCGCATCCCGTGTCTGTCATCGGATTTCACCTTCCACAACCAGGTCGAACATCTCGCGAAGCTCCAAAGTGCTCACGCCAGCGGCACGTGCCTCACGCGCGGCCTGCACAAGCAGGTCCTCCACACGGCGCAGGCGCTCCTCGCGGAGAAACTCGCGGTTCACACCCGCCACGAAGCAGCCCTTGCCCTGCACCGTCTCGATGAAACCCGCAGCCTCAAGGTCGGCATAGGCGCGCTTGGTGGTGATCGCGCTGATGCCCAGGTCACACGCCAGCGCCCTGATTGAGGGCAGCTGATCGCCCGCCGCAAGCTCGCCGGACACGATGGAATCCTTAATCTGCGTGGTTATCTGCTCGTAGATGGGCTTGTCGCTCGAGTTCGAGATAATGATGTCCATAAGCTCTCCCGTCGCCGCGCCCAGCGTCCCGGGTGGCGATTTGACGTACCTAGTGTGTATACTCACTAAGCACAGTATATACAGCATGCAGCACCGTGCGCAAGACCTCGCTCGTGATAATCACAAACGCCTTCATGCTAGAATGGCCCGCGGACATGCCGGGCCAAGAAGCGCCGCCGCGGTCCGCCGATCATGCTGCCCGCCACACACAAGAAAGCAAATCAGCCATGACCACGCAAACAACCAGCTCGAATGCCTCTCCCGCCCGGTTCAACTACGTAGGCGAGCCCATTCGGTTCGAGGGCTATGTGGACGACTTCGAGCACGGCGTGGCGGCGGTACAGCTCTCTCTTGACATGGGAACCACCTGGACGGATTTCCCTTGCAACGGCGCACGCACCGAGCTGGGGCTGAGCTGGAACTTCACTTACACGCCTCAGACGCCAGGCCGCTACCAGCTGC
>USJP01000299.1 GCA_900555105.1 uncultured Coriobacteriaceae bacterium
GTTGCCGACGAGAATGTTGGCGATGGACGCGCTGCGCGGATCCATCACGCCGGAGACGGACACGCCGAACTGCTGGTAGCCGATGCGGCCGAGATCCTGCACGCTGGTGAGCATGCCAGGGTTGAGAATGGTGATGCTCATGCCTGCTCCGCCTCCTTTCTCGGGTAGGTGTGAACCGTATAGCCGCTGGAGGCCTCCAGCGCGGCGATACGGTCAAATTCCGCCTGATCGATGGCGTAGAACTTGATGTGCTTCTTGGCGAGCTGCTGCTTCATGGAAGCCGGCAGGTTCGCGTCAAGCTCCTCGTCGCTCCACTGGCAGTTGAGCAGGAACGTGCCGCCATCCTTCAGGGTGGAGAGCATGTCGTACTGCGTCACATACGCCGGGTTGTGGCAGGCAGTGAAGTCCGCCGCGTCGATCTGATACGGAGACTGGATCGGCGTCTTGCCGAAGCGCAGGTGAGAAACCGTCAGACCGCCGGACTTCTTGGAGTCGTAAGCGAAGTACGCCTGCGCGTACATATCGGTGTGGTCGCCGATGATCTTGATGGAGTTCTTGTTCGCGCCGACGGTGCCGTCAGAGCCAAGGCCATAGAACTTGCAGCTGATCGCACCGGCCGGAGCGGCGTTGAAGATCTCGCCGGTCGGCAGGCTGGTGTTGGTCACATCGTCCACAATGCCGACGGTGAAGTGGTTCTTCGGCGCGTCGAGCTTGAGGTTGTCAAACACAGCCTTAACGTGGGTCGGCGTGAACTCCTTGGAGCCCAGGCCGTAGCGGCCGCCGACGACCTCGATCTTGCGGCCTTCCTCGACGAGGGCGGTGCAGACGTCGAGGTAAAGCGGCTCGCCCAGGGAGCCGGACTCCTTGGTGCGGTCGAGCACGGCGATGCGCTTGCAGGTCGCCGGGATGGCGTCCACGAAACGCTTGGTGCAGAACGGACGATACAGGTGAACGCTCACCAGACCGACCTTCTCGCCCATCTCGTTGAGCTTGTTGATAGCCTCGGTCGCAACGTCGCAGCCGGAGCCCATCGCCACGATGACGTACTCCGCATCCGGAGCGCCGACGTAGTCAAACGGCTTGTGCGGGCGGCCGGTGATCTTGCCGACCTCGTCCATGACCTCTTCCACAATCGCCGGAACGGCGTTGTAGTACTTGTTGCCAGCCTCGCGGCCCTGGAAGTAGATATCCGGGTTCTGCGCGGTGCCGCCAAGGGTCGGGTGATCCGGATTCAGCGCGCGGGCGCGGAACTCGGCAACCTTCTCGGTCGGGAGCAGCTTGGCCATGTCCTCATAAGCGATCTCGTCGATCTTCTGAATCTCGTGAGAGGTACGGAAGCCGTCGAAGAAGTGCAGGAACGGCACGGAGCTCTTCAGCGTGGCGACATGGGCGACGAGCGCCATGTCCTCCGCCTCCTGAACGGAGTTGGAAGCCAGCATCGCAAAGCCGGTCTGGCGGCAGGCCATCACGTCGGAGTGGTCGCCGAAGATAGACAGCGCGTGGTAAGCCAGCGCACGGGCGCTCACATGGAAAACGCTCGGCAGCATTTCGGCCGCGATTTTATACATGTTCGGAATCATGAGGAGCAGGCCCTGCGAAGCAGTGTAGGTCGTGGTGAGCGCGCCCGCTGCCAGCGAACCATGCACGGCACCAGCGGCGCCGCCTTCGGACTGCATCTCGCATACCTTCACGCGAGTGCCGAAGATGTTCTTCATGCCCTGCGCCGACCACTGGTCAACAAGGTCGGCCATGGGGCTCGACGGGGTGATGGGGTAAATGCCCGCCACCTCGGTGAACGCGTAAGACACCCATGCGGCGGCGTTGTTGCCGTCCATGGACTTGAGCTGTCGGGCCATGTTCTCTCCTCTTCCCTCACATGCTTGCTTGCTGCAAGCGTTGATATCAAAGCGGGGTGCAGGCCGTGTAGCCGGCCTAGGTGCATAGTAATACAATTCTACTTTACTTTGCTCGCGTGCCGCTTACAGCGTGGTTTCGCCTGGACGGTTTCAGCGGCGCGTGAGAGGTCGCCCACGAGAAAAAGCACATAAGAGCCTGCCGCCCACCGCCAAAATCGAATCGTTTGTGTCAGCGTACATACAGCAAAAAGCCCGACGGTTTCCTCGATGAGGAAGGGCCATCGGGCTTGAATGCCAGAGATGCGGCGGTTTCAGGCCCCTGCGGGCCCGACCTTGACGCTTGGATTAGTGGTGGAACAGGCGCATGCCGGTGAAGGCCATGGCGATGCCGTAGCGGTCGGCCGTCTCAATCACGTTGTCGTCGCGGATGGAGCCACCCGGCTCGACGATGAAGTCGACGCCCGACTTGCGGGCACGCTCAACGTTGTCGCCGAAGGGGAAGAAGGCGTCGGAACCTACCGTCACGCCCTTCTGCGTGGCGATCCAGGCCTTCTTCTCCTCACGGGTGAGGGGCTCGGGCTTCACCTTGAAAACCTGCTGCCACTCGCCGTCGCGCAGGACGTCTTCCCACTCGTCGGAGGTGTAGACGTCGATGGCGTTGTCGCGGTTGGGGCGGCGGATGCCGTCGACGAACTCAAGGCCGAGCACGCGGGGGTGCTGGCGCAGGTACCAGTTGTCGGCCTTGTTGCCGGCAAGGCGCGTGCAGTGGATGCGGCTCTGCTGGCCGGCGCCGATGCCGATGGCCTGGCCGTCCTTGACATAGCAAACCGAGTTGGACTGCGTGTACTTGAGCGTGATGAGGGCGACGACCATGTCGATCTTGGCCGACTCGGGAATCTCCTTGTTCTGCGTCACGACGTTGGTGAGCAGGGACTCGTTGATCTCGTAGTTGTTGCGGCCCTGCTCAAAGGTGATGCCGAAGACGTCCTTGGTCTCCTGGGGGGCAGGCACGTAGTCGGGGTCAATCTGGACGACGTTGTACTTGCCGGCCTTCTTGGTCTTGAGGATCTCAAGAGCCTCGT
>USJP01000300.1 GCA_900555105.1 uncultured Coriobacteriaceae bacterium
CAAGCCTTGTAGATACCCATGCTCGACAGCGCATTGAACGTGTCATACTTGCGGGCGATTTTGGAGAAGATGCCCTGCACCATCTCGCCCTTTTGATCGAGGTTGAGCTCGGGAGTCTCCATGCCCATCCCCTAGGCCCTTGCGGCGCGCGCCAGACGTGCGCTCGCAAGCTTGACGCAGGTCACGAACACACCCAGCGCCTCGTCGAGCTCGGCGAGCGTGGGATAGGTGGGCGCGATGCGGATGTTGGAGTCCTTGGGGTCGACCCCGCCCGGATAGGTGGCGCCGGCACCCGTGAGCGTCACGCCGCACTCGGCGCACAGCCCGAACACCGCCTTGGCCGAGCCCTCGGGGCCGTCGAACGACACGAAGTAGCCACCGCGCGGATGCGTCCAGCTGGCGACGTTGAGGTCGCCCAGGCCCTCGGTGAAGCGCTTCTCAACGAGTTCGAAGCGCGGGCGCATAATCTCGGCCTGCTTGGCCATATGGGCGCGCAGGCCGTCGAGGTCGCGCAGGTAGAGCACGTGACGCAGCTGGTTGAGCTTGTCGTGACCGATCATGCGGTGCTTGTACTCGCTCTTGAGGTCGTCGAGGTTGGCCTTGCTCGCCGCCATGGCGGAAACGCCCGCACCAGGGAAGGTAATCTTGGAGGTAGAGCAGAACTGGTACACCAGGTCGGGGTTACCGGCGGCGCAGGACAGCTCGAAGACGTTGGCGATGGGGGCGGCACCCTCGGGGTAGAGGAAGTGCTCGCAATAAGCGTTGTCCCAGTACACGCGGAAGTCGGGCGCGGCAGGCTTCAGGCGCGCGATGCGCTCGATGACCTCGTCGGAATAGACGCAGCCCGAGGGGTTGGAGTACTTGGGGACGCACCACATGCCCTTGACGTCGGGGTCGGCCACGAGGGCCTCGACGGCGTCCATGTCCGGGCCGTCCTCGCCCAGAGGCACGCAAACGCACTCGAAGCCGAACTGCGAGACGATGCCGAAGTGACGGTCGTAGCCGGGAACGAGGCAGATCCACTTGAGCTTGCGGGCCTGCATCTGCAAAAGCATCGGGTCAGCACCGCAGACACCCTTGACCATGGCGTGGCTGACGGCGTCGTACATGAGGGTGAGCGAGCTCTCGCCGCCGATGAGGACGTTGTCGGCGGGCACACCCAGGATGTCGCCGAAGAACTTGCGGCACGACGGGATGCCCTCCAGGCAGCCGTAGTTGGCGCAGTCGACGCCGCCGTCGGCGAGAACGGCGTCGGACTTCAGGACGTCGAGCATGGGGCGAGACAGGTCGAGCTGCTCGGAAGACGGCTTGCCGCGCGCCATGTTGAGCTTCAGGCCGCGCGCCTTGATCTGGGCGATGCGCTCCTCGAGTTCGGCAGTCTGGCTTGCAAGCTCGGAGTCGGAGAGGGACTCATAGTATGACGCGGACATGGCGGCACCCTTCGTTTGTGACATGTTCGGAGCGCACGACGCAGAACCGGGGACCCAAGGCCCCGCTTCTCCCCTGTCGCGACAATCCGACGGTTTCGCTGCAACCATAAATGATAGCCTGCCGCACGTTTCACGCTCGTGAAATGCCCGATATCTACGCAACGGGCAGGACATGTGGTGCAAGACGGCGGGACCTGCGGCCGGCGCGGCATGCGCTATAGTGTGCCTGCGCGATTCACAAAACCAGCCGCACACCCCCGGAGGCCCCTTTGTCCTACGACTTCAACCCATTTGCCGCCACTTTGCCCAGCCACGACGAAACCAAGGCGCCCAGCGGCCCCATCAACGTGCGCAGCGAGGACTACGGCGTGTTGCAGGACCTGGTAAACACCCTCTTTGCCCGCAAAGAGCAGGCAAGACGCCTGGACCTTGTCCTCTTGGCCGAGTCCTGCGACGTGTGCGACGACATCATGGAGGTCTGCACGCTCATGCCGTCCGGCACCTACACGAGGGCGCGCCTGTGCGACCAGATGAACTCGATCGTCACCGCCCACGGCTGGGGCCTCACCTACGGCACCGTGGAGTAAGCGCGGGCAGGCCACCTTGAGCCGCCCCATTGACGCCGCGCAGCTCTATACTTGCCCCACTTGAAAAAGACCGACGTACGACAAAAAGGCAGGAACATCCTCATGTCCAACGCTTGTGAGCGCCCCCATTTCCCTAAACGCGCCGTCGTGACCAGCGGCATGCCCTATGGCAACAAGGACCTGCACTTCGGCCACATCTCGGGCGTCTTCGTGCCCGCCGACTTCTACGCGCGCTTCCTGCGCGACCGCATCGGCGCCTCCAACGTCGTGTTCGTGTCAGGCACCGACTGCTACGGCTCGCCCATCATGGAGGGCTACCGCAAGAAGGTCGCCGAGGAGGGCTACGAGGGCACGATCGTCGACTACGTGAAGACGAACCACGAGCACCAGAAGCAGGCGCTCGAGGCCTACAACATCTCGCTGGACATCTTCGCCGGCAGCGCCCTTGAGCCCGCCGCGAGCCGCCACGCCGCCCTCACCGCCCAGATCGAGGAGCGCCTGCATGAGACGGGCACCCTGTCGCTTCGCTCCACCAAGCAGTTCTACGACGTGCAGGCGGGACAATTCCTCAACGGCCGCCAGGTGAAGGGCTTCTGCCCCGTGAAGGGCTGCAAGTCTGAGAAGGCCTACGCCGACGAGTGCGACCTGGGCCACCAGTTCGAGCCCGAGGAGCTCATCAACCCCGTCTCGCAGCTCACTGGCACCACCCCCGAACTGCGCCCGGTGGACAACTGGTACTTCGACCTGCCCTCCAAGCATGACTTCATCGCAAGCGAGGTCACGCGCCAGAAGGACGACGAGCGCGTACGCCCCGTGGTGACCTCCACGGTCGCCGAGTGGCTGCTGCCCCCCGTCATCCACGTGACCGCCCCCATGCGCGAAGCGCTCAACGCCGCACTGCCGACGCTGCCCGCCCACGA
>USJP01000301.1 GCA_900555105.1 uncultured Coriobacteriaceae bacterium
TCAGCCTCGGGAAGCTGGTTCTCTGCCTCCTTGGCAGCGCGCTCTTCGGCCGTCTTGGCGGCGTCGGCGGCAGCGACCTTGGCCTTCTGCTCGGCCTCGCCGGCCAGGTACTCCTGCCAGCGGTTGTCGAGCAGCGCCTGGCAGGCATCGCCGTCCACCGTCTCGCGCTCGAGCAGCACGGTCGCCATGAGGTGCATCTGCTCGGCGTTCTCAGACAGCACCTTGCGGGCGCGCTCGTGGGCCTCCTTGATGAGGCGCGAAACCTCGAGGTCGATGCGGTGCGCCGTCTCGGGCGAGTAATTGCCCTGCGTGGCGATGTCGCGGCCCAGGAAGACCTCGTGGTTGGGCTCGCCGTACATCTGGGGCCCAAGCTCCTCGCACATGCCGTAGCTCACAACCATGCTGCGGGCCACCTTCGTGGCGCGCTCGATGTCGTTGGAGGCGCCGGTGGTGATGTCGTCACAGAAGAGCTCCTCGGCGGTGCGGCCGCCCAGCATCATGGCAAGGCTGTCGAGCATGGAGTTGCGCGTCTGCAGGAAGTGGTCCTCATCAGGCATCGAAAGCGTGTAACCAAGAGCTTGGCCGCGGGGGATGATGCTGATCTTCTTGACCGGGTCGGCGTTAGCAAGCATGTGGCCCACAAGCGCGTGGCCCGACTCGTGGTAGGCAATGGTCTTGCGCTCGGTGTCGGTCATGACGCGGCTCTTGCGCGCGGGACCGGCGATGCAACGCTCCATCGACTCGGTGATCTCGTCCATGCCGATGCGCTCATGGCCGCGACGGGCGGCGAGAAGGGCGCTCTCGTTCATGAGGTTGCCCAGGTCGGCACCGGAAAAACCGGGCGTGAGCTGAGCAACGCGGGCAAGGTCGACGTCGGTCGAGAGGGGCTTGTTGCGCGCATGGATGCCCAGAATGGCCTCGCGGCCCTTCACGTCGGGACGGTCCACCGTGACCTGGCGGTCGAAGCGACCGGGGCGCAGAAGAGCCGGGTCAAGGACGTCGGGGCGGTTCGTGGCAGCCATGAGGATGACGCTCTGGTGCTCCTCGAAACCGTCCATCTCAACAAGCAGCTGGTTCAGGGTCTGCTCGCGCTCGTCGTGACCGCCGCCCACGCCCGTGCCGCGCTGGCGACCCACGGCGTCGATCTCGTCGATAAAGATGATGGAGGGAGCCTGCTCCTTGGCCTTGGCGAACAGGTCGCGCACACGGGAGGCACCCACACCGACGAACATCTCGACAAAGCCCGAACCGGAAATCTGGAAGAACGGCACGCCGGCCTCACCGGCCACGGCCTTGGCAAGCAACGTCTTGCCGGTGCCGGGAGGGCCCACAAGCAGCACGCCGTGCGGGATCTTGGCGCCGAGGTCCTGGTACTTCGCGGGGTTGTCGAGGTAGTCCTTGATCTCCTTGAGTTCCTCGATAGCCTCGTCGCAACCGGCGACGTCGTCGAAGCAGACCTTGGGACGGGTAGCGTCGGTCGTCTGGGCCTTCGTCTTGCCGAAGCCCATAGCACCGCCCGTGGGGTCGGAGAACTTGTTCATAAAGTACACCATGACGCCGATGAGGATGAGCATCGGCAGCATGCTCGTGAGCAGGGAGACCCAGGTGGGCGTCGTGGAGACGTCGGCCACGTACTTGACCTCGGGGTGGGAAGCCATGAGCTCGGCCAGCGAGTCGGTGCCCAGGTAGGTCGAAGTGAAGGGCACGAGGGCGTTCTCGTCGCCGATCTTGTCGGCCTCGGGCCAGTACTCGCCCTTGATGGTGTAGGTCATCGCGACGTAGGTGGCCTCGCTCACCTGGCCGTCCTCGACGGCGCTCACGAACTCGCTCGTGGCGAGCTCCGCCGTGTTCTCGTTGGCCTGGCGCTGCATGGCGCTGCCCACGGCCACCACGACAACCACGAGGATGAGCGCATACAGCAGGATGCTGCGCCAGTTGGGCTTGCGCGGGCCGGCGTTTTTGTCAGCCGGGCCGTCGATGGGATTGAGGAGCTCCTTCATCTTCGCGCGACGTTCTTCCTCGCGCTTGTCGCCCTTTGCGTCGAGCTTGCCGGCGTCTACAGACTTGCCGACCTTCTTCTTGTCGTTGTTCTCTTCACTCACCTTGTGACTCCTTGTTGCCGCACTGGGCGGCCGTGTTGGTCGGACAGGCCCGCCGGGGTGTTAGCCCTCAACGAGCTCCGGCTTGAGCACGCCGATGTAAGGCAGGTTGCGATACTTCTGGTTGTAGTCAAGGCCATAGCCCACCACGAACTCGTCGGGGCACTGGAAACCCACGTAGCGCGGGTCGACGGCGGCAGTGCGGCGCTTGCACAGAAGCGTCGCCACCTCGAAGGAGCGCACGCCGCGCGCCTGCAAGTTGGCCGACAGATAGCGCAGGGTCAGGCCCGAGTCGAGAACGTCCTCGATGACGATGACGTCGCGGTCCTTGATCTCGGTGTCGAGGTCCTTCACGATGCGCAGGATGCCCGAAGAACGCGTGGCCGCACCGTAGCTGGAGATGGCCATGTAGTCGATCTCGATGGGCAGGTCGATGGCGCGCACCAAATCGCTGGCGAACGTCGCGGCACCACGCAGGATGCAGATGACGAGCGGTGGCACGTCGTTGTCGGCATAGT
Organism: uncultured Coriobacteriaceae bacterium; assembly: GCA_900555105.1. GTDB lineage: Bacteria > Actinomycetota > Coriobacteriia > Coriobacteriales > UMGS124 > UMGS124. The sequence continues at coordinate 2,618 of USJP01000301.1, forward strand.
CGGCCGTGATCTGGGCACCAAGCTGAGCCACACGCTCGCTGAGCTGCTCGGCGGTGAACAGGACGTGGTCGATATCGTTGGACATGTTGTACGGCAAGGGATCCCCCTCATTGTGAGACGGCAGGGCAAGTCCTGTCGTTCGGCCGGCTTATATATGAACAAGTGATAATTGTATCAAGCAGGTCGTTTTATCGCTCCATGCCGCACGCTCATCCAGGCGAATTCCCCCAACCCACACACTGGAGACGCCCTGGGCAGCGCTTGGAAAGCTACGCACGACAGGAACCCAGGGCCTGTCGCGAGC
>USJP01000302.1 GCA_900555105.1 uncultured Coriobacteriaceae bacterium
TTCTGCGGCGTCGTGGGCATGAAGCCCACCTACGGCATGGTGAGCCGTTACGGCGTCGTGGCCTTCGGCTCCTCGCTTGACCAGGTGGGTCCTTTCGGCCGCACCGTCGAGGACGTGGCCCTCTCCATGAACGCCCTGGCCGGCCGCGACCTGCGCGACTGCACCTCGCAGCCCTGGAATACCGACTTCCTCACGCACCTGCACGACGGCGTTGCCGGCAAGCGCATCGGCGTCATTCCTTCGCTCACGCACGCCGAGGGCGTCTCGGCCGAGGTGAGCGAGGCAATCGAGGCCGCTGCTGCGAACCTTGCCAGTGCCGGTGCCGAGCTTGTCGAGGTCGAGCTGCCCAACGCCGCCGCTGCCATCAGCGCCTATTACGTGCTTGCGCCCTGCGAGGCCTTCTCCAACCTTGCGCGTTTCGACGGCGTGCGCTACGGACACCAGTGCGCAGATCCGCGCGACCTTGCCGACATGAGCTCCCGCTCGCGTGCTGAGGGCTTCGGCCCGGAGGTCAAGCGCCGCATTATGCTCGGTGCCTACCTGCTCTCCTCGGGTGTGTACGACAAGTACTATTACCCCGCCCAGCAGGTGCGTGCCCTTATCACGCAGGACTACAAGAACGCCTTCCAGAAGGTCGACGCCGTGCTCATGCCCTCGGCTCCCTTCACGGCCTTCAAGTTCGGTGAGCTGTCCAACCCCACGCAGATGTACATGGCCGACATGTTCACCGTGCCGCTCAACATCGCCGGCAACTGCGGCGTGAGCGTGCCTGTGGGCCTTGGCCGCGAGACGGGCCGTCCCGTGGGTGCCCAGCTCATCGGTCCTGCCTTCGCCGACGATCAGCTCCTGCGCATCGCGGCAACGCTTCAGGGCTTTTATCCGGAGTTGCCCGTGTCGAAGGACTTCGCGAAGGGGGAGCAGCGCTAATGAGGGACATCGCTGACATTCTCAAGGACTGGGAGCCGGTCATCGGTCTCGAGATCCACACCGAGCTCACCACGCTCAACACCAAGATGTTCTGTAGCTGCCGCCTTTCGCACGACGACGAGCCCAACACCAACGTGTGTCCTGTGTGCCTGGGCATGCCCGGTGCTTTGCCCGTGCCCAACCGTGCGGCCATTCAGTCCATCGTTCTGGCTGGTCTGTCCACCAACTGCCAGATCATGAAGCACTCCATGTTCTACCGCAAGAACTACTTCTATCCCGACATGGCCAAGAACTTCCAGACCACGCAGGGCCCCGTCGCCTTCTGCATGGGCGGCTGGCTCGATGTCGAGGTGGGAGCCAACGGGGCCAAGGAACGCCTTGACGACGGCGAGGTCGAGCGTGCCAAGGATGGCTCCTACACCGCGCATATCGGCATCACGCGCATCCACATGGAGGAGGACGCCGCCAAGATGGTGCACGTCGGCGGAGCCGAGGGCCGTATCGGCGGCGCGGACCACTCTCTCATCGACTACAACCGTTGCGGCACGCCGCTCATCGAGCTTGTGACCGAGCCCGACCTGCGCAGCCCTGAGGAGGCGCGCCTCTTCATGGAGAAGCTGCGCCAGATCTTCCTCACCATCGGCATCTCCGATTGCTCCATGGAGTCGGGCTCCATGCGCTGCGACGGCAACATCTCGCTGCGTCGTCGTGGCACGGAGAAGTTCGGCACGCGCTGCGAGATGAAGAACCTCAACTCGTTCAAGAACCTTCACGACGCGCTCGAGTATGAGATTCGTCGCCAGGCCGAGGTGCTCGAGGAGGGCGGCGTCGTCTACCAGGAGACCCGTCACTGGGACGTGAACGCCCGCCGCACCCTCGCTATGCGCACGAAGGAGACGGCTGACGACTACCGTCTCTTCCCTGAACCTGACATGGTGCCGTTTGACCTGTCCGAGGAGTTTGTGGAAGAGGTGCGCACGCGTCTGCCCGAGCTGCCCGACCAGCGTCGCGACCGCTACGTCGAGGCATACGGTCTCAAGCGTGCCGATGCGGCGCAGCTTGCCGGTGACCCCAAGCTTGCGGCCTTCTTTGACGAGGCCGTTGCCGGCACGCAGGGCAAGCTCTCCCAGTCGGTGGCCAACGTCATCCTCAACGAGCTCATGGGCTACCTCAACGCCGAGGGCCATAGCATCGCCAGCACGTCCATCACTCCCGCCCAGATCAGGAGCCTGGCCGAGCTCCTCTCCAGCGACGCCATCTCTTCCAACCAGGGCCGCGAGGTCTTCGCGCTCATGGCAGAGTCGGGCGACGACCCCGCGCACATCGTCGACGAGCGCGGCATGCGCCAGGTGAGCGACACCTCAGCCCTCGAGCCTGTGGTGGACGAGGTCATCGCCAATTGCCCCGACCAGGTTGCCCAATACAAGGGTGGCAACACCAAGGTCGTGGGCTACCTTGTGGGTCAGTGCATGAAGGCGAGCAAGGGCAAGGGTAACCCCAAGCTTTTCAACCAGCTCCTCTGCGCAAAGCTCGCGGATTAGCAGTTGCCGATGCCATGGGGCATACGGCTGCGCTATGATGCAACCGTCTGTGCCCCATGGCAAACGCCGCGCCTGCGGTGGGCCCTACAGAAAGGAACCGACATGGACGAAGAGCAGCTCAACGACGTCGAGCTCGAGGACGACTCCAACATCATCACCCTCGAGGCAGAGGGCGAGGCTGTCGAGTTCGAGTACATCGACACGCTCGATTACGAGGGCGAGGAGTACGTCGTGCTTCTTCCCGTCGAGGAGGACGAAGAGGCTGAGGTTGTCATCCTCAAGGTCCACAAGCTCGACACCTTCGACGAGGACGGCGAGCCCGACGAGGAGTACGTCTCCGTCGACTCCGAGGAAGTGCTGAACACTCTGTTCGACATGTTCAAGGAGCAGTACGCCGACGAGTTCGATTTCGTCGAGGAGTAACCTCTCTGCGTACCCCGCGAACCAAAAAG
>USJP01000303.1 GCA_900555105.1 uncultured Coriobacteriaceae bacterium
TCTTCGAGGCTTTGTTCTTGCCCGAGGCCGGCGAGGTCGCCCAATGGGTCGCGCAGGAATACGCGTCCTCGCTGGCAGATGCCGTCCGCCTGTTCTTGCCCCCCGGCTTTACGGCCAAGATGGTGCGCGATGAGACGTCGGGTATCTGGGCTCTCCAGCAGGCCCGCGTCGAGCCTGTCGACGACTGCTGGGTGCACATCACCGAGCAGGGCCGCGCCTATGAGCCCCGCAAGAACGCCCATGCCGAGCGCGCCGTTGTGGAAGCGCTGCTCAAAGGCCCGATGCGCCAGGTGGAGCTGGGCCTTGCCGTGAGCGGGGTCTCCACGGTCGTTAAGCGCCTGGAGAAAAAGGGGGTCGTGACCTGCGAGCGCAAGGAGCGCCTGCGCGGATCGTCTATCACGGAGCTTTCGAGCGCGCGTGCTCCCCGCTTGGGCCTGGAGCACCTCACCTCAGGGCAGCTCAGTGCGCTTCGCGCCATCGAAGACTCCCGCGCGCAAGGACAAGGCGGCGTCGTGCTCATCGACGGCGTGACCGGCTCGGGCAAGACGGAGGTCTACCTAGAGGCGATCGAGCGCACCCTTGCGGCCGGCAAGGGCGCGTGTGTGCTCGTTCCCGAAATCTCGCTTACCGCCCAGACGGTGGGACGCTTCCGCAATCGCTTCGGCGAGGCCGTGGCGGTGCTGCACTCCCGTCTCACGCTGGGCGAGCGGCGCGACCAGTGGGAACTTGTGCGCACGGGTCGCGCCCGCGTGGTAGTGGGCGCGCGTTCGGCGCTTTTCGCCCCGCTTGCCAATCCCGGCATCTACATCATCGACGAGGAGCACGAGAGCAGCTACAAGCAGTCGAGCTCCCCGCGCTACCATGCCCGCGAGGTGGCCGCACGCCTGGCGCAGATGCATGGCTGCCCGCTCGTTTTGGGGTCGGCCACTCCGTCGCTGGTCTCTCTCGCTCGCTGTGGTGCGGGCTCGCATAGCGTGGCCTTTGCGGAGGAGGGTCCAGCTTGGACGCGCGTCAGCATGCCGGAGCGTCCCGGTGGCAGGCCCATGCCCGAGGTCCAGGTCGTCGACATGGCGCAGGAGTTCTCCCAGGGCTGGCGTTCCATGTTTTCTCGCCCGCTGACATCTGCGCTCATGGATGTGGTGGAGCGCGGCGAGAAGGCGGTCCTGCTGCTCAACCAGCGCGGCTTTGCGCGCTTCCTGCTTTGCCGAGACTGCGGTTACGTGCCACGCTGCGAGCAGTGCTCCACCTCGCTCACCTACCATGAGCGTGGTCACAAGCTTGTGTGCCATACCTGCGGCCGGGAGTATGCGGTGCCGCCGCTCTGCCCCGAGTGCGGGAGCCGCTACCTGCGACAGTTCGGCGCGGGCACCCAGCGCGTTGAGGACGAGCTGCGCAGCGTGCTTCCCGAGGGCTTCACCCTCGTGCGCATGGATGCCGACACCACGAAGGGCAAGGGCGGCCACGACCGATGCCTCGCTGAGTTCGACGAGGCGCAAAGCGCGGTGCTCCTCGGTACGCAGATGATTGCAAAGGGGCTCGACTTTCCCCAGGTGACGCTTGCCGGCGTCATCAATGCTGACACTACCCTTAAGCTCGCCGACTTCCGCGCCGCCGAGCGCACCTATGACTTGCTTGAGCAGGTGGCCGGTCGCGCCGGCAGGGGAGACGTCCCGGGCCGGGTCATCATCCAGACCTATCAGCCGCGCCATCCTGCGATTTTGGCCGTCTCGCGCCACGATCGCTCGGTCTTTTCCGAAAACGAGCTTGCCGCCCGGCAGGAGGTGGGCTACCCTCCGTTCGTGCGCTTGGCCAACGTCATCATGTGGGGCAAGGTCGGCGCGGATGTTGAGAAGGTCGCCTGGGCCGTGGCGGAGAAGCTGCGCGACTATGCTGAGGTGGCGCTTCCGGGTTGTGAAATCCTGGGCCCGGCGGAATGCGCGCTGTCGCGTGTGGAGGGCAACTTCCGCTGGCACGTGCTCGTCAAGGCCGCTCCGCAAAGCGAGCTCGGCGCGATTCTTGGAGATGCGCTGAAGAGGTTGCAGATGCCTCCCCAAGTGAGCCTGGCCATCGACGTAGACCCCTATGACCTGCTATAAGATTGTGCGGTTGACTTAAAAACGCCGCCCCTATGAGAAAGGCAACACCCATGGCACAAGAGATCGTGCTTTCTCCCGATGAGCGTCTGCGCACCGAGTGCGCCCCCGTCGAGGTCATCGACGACGAGATCAAGAAGACGGCCAAGAAGATGGCCAAGCTCATGTACAAGTACGACGGCTGCGGCATCGCGGCGCCCCAGATCGGCGTCCTCAAGCAGATCGTCGTCATCGACTGCAACTGGGGCGACACCGGCGAGAAGGACCCCATCTACCTCATCAACCCCTACATTGTGGAGCAGTCCGAGGAGAAGGCCCCGGGCATGGAAGGCTGCCTTTCCATCCCCGGCATCGCGGTGGAGATCGAGCGCTCCACGTCGGTGACGGTGCGCGCCCTCAACCTCGAGGGTCAGCTCATGCAGTACAAGGCCGCCAACAATCTGTTCTGCGTGTGCCTGCAGCATGAGATCGACCACCTGCACGGCTGCACCATGTTCGAGCGCCTCGAGCCTGCCGAGCGTATGCGTGCCATTGCCGAGTACCAGGAGGCGCTCGCTAACGGCGCCCGTCCCGGCGACACCGAGTAGGCCCGGGATGGAGAAGCTCCGCTGCGTGTTCATGGGCACGCCCGAGTTTGCCCTCGGTCCGCTCGAGGCTCTCGCCCAAGCTCCGTTCATTGAGATTGTATGTGCCTTCACCAGGCCCGATGCCGTCTCCGGGCGCGGCAAGAAGCTCGTTCCCTCGCCTGTCGCGGCCTGGTGCGAGGAACATGGCATCCCCGTGGTGAAGACGAAGACGGTCCGCACCGACGAGA
>USJP01000304.1 GCA_900555105.1 uncultured Coriobacteriaceae bacterium
TCGCCGGGTCGCTTGCCAAGGTGAAGTCCACGATGTGCAACTGCGGCGCTCTCACCATCCCCGAGCTTCAGGAGAAGGCCAAGATCACGCTGATCTCCGCCACGAGCCTTGTCGAGGGTGGCGCTCACGACGTCCTGCTCAAGAACCCCAACCAGACGGTTGTTTCCGCTAGCAATGGCACGTACGCCAACTAGCGTCGGCTTCATCGATTGATCAATCTAAGGCGCGACGAGATGCATATCTCGCCGCGCCTTTCGGCATGAAAGGCAAAGCGCATGTGCACTGAGTGCGACAACACCACGGCCGCCCCTCAGGACGGCATCCCGGCGTACGACGCCGCCGCCATCGAGACCAAGTGGCAGAAAGCTTGGGCTGACGAGGACCTCTTCAAGACCGATGAGGATCCCGCCAAGCCTAAGAAGTACGTCCTTGAGATGTTCCCGTACCCCTCGGGCGACCTTCACATGGGCCATGCGCGCAACTACACCATCGGCGACGCCATGGCGCGCCAGGCCCGTATGCGCGGCTTCGACGTCCTGCACCCCATGGGCTTCGACGCCTTCGGCCTGCCGGCTGAGAACGCTGCCATCAAGCACAACACCCAGGCTGCCAAGTGGACGTATTCCAACATGGACAACGCCCTGGCTACCATGCGCCGCATGGGCTTCTCCTACGATTATGATCGCCTCGTGCGCACCTGCGACCCCGAGTACTACCGTTGGGGCCAGTGGATGTTCGAGAAGATGTGGGAGCGCGGCCTTGCCTACCGCAAGAAGAACCCGGTCAACTGGTGCCCCAAGTGCAACACCGTTCTTGCCAACGAGCAGGTGACCGACGGCAAGTGCTGGCGTTGCGGCAGCGTGCCGGAGAAGCGCGACCTCGAGCAGTGGTACCTCAAGATCACCGACTATGCCCAGGAGCTGCTCGACGACCTTGACACGCTGACGGGCTGGCCCGAGCGCGTCAAGCAGATGCAGGCCAACTGGATCGGCCGCTCTGAGGGTGCCGAGGTTGAGTTCACGCTCTGCGATGCCGCGGGCGAGCCCACCGATGAGAAGATCACGGTCTTCACCACGCGTGCTGACACGCTTTTCGGTTGCTCCTTCTTCCTGCTCGCCCCCGAGTACAAGGGCCTTATGGACCTCGTTGCGGGCACCGAGTACGAGGCTGCTGTCCGCGAGGTCGTCGAGGGTGCCGAGAAGATCACCGCAGTCGAGCGCGCCCAGGGCGAGCTCGAGAAGCACGGCGCCTTCACCGGCCGCTATGTGGTGAACCCCATCAACGGCGTCAAGGTGCCCGTCTGGGTCGCCGACTACGTCATCTCCGACTATGGCACGGGCGCCGTCATGGCAGTTCCCTGCGGCGACCAGCGCGACTTCGAGTTTGCCAAGAAGTACGACCTGCCTATCGTTCCCATCATCATGGGGGAGGACGACCCCCTCTACGCCCAGCTCAAGGACGAGCGTGAGCGCGTCGTGACGGGCGTCGATTGGGAGACGGCCATGACGGCTGAGGGCTTCCTCGTGCAGTCTGGCAAGTACACCGGCATGGTGGGCGGCAAGCACTCCGAGGGCGAGGCTGCCATCGTGGCCGACCTCGAGGCCATGGGTGCGGGTCGTCGCAAGGTGAACTTCCGCCTGCGTGACTGGCTCATCTCCCGCCAGCGCTATTGGGGCAACCCCATCCCCATGGTGTACTGCGAGGACTGCGGCATCGTGCCCGTTCCCGCCGACCAGCTCCCGGTGCGTCTGCCCGAGAACCTCGACCTTGCTGCCGGCGAGACGCTCGCCGAGTGCAAGTCGTTCTACGAGACGACCTGTCCCTGCTGCGGCAAGCCTGCCCGTCGCGAGACCGACACGATGGACACCTTCACCTGCTCGAGCTGGTATTACCTGCGCTACATCGACCCGCACAACACGGAGCTGCCCTTCGACAAGGACCGCGCCGACCACTGGATGAGCGTCGACAACTACATCGGCGGCATCGAGCACGCCATTCTCCACCTGCTCTACTCGCGTTTCTGGACCAAGGTCTGTCGCGACCTGGGCCTGTGCGACATCGACGAGCCCTTCGTCAACCTGCTGTGCCAGGGCATGGTGAAGGACGAGAACGGCGAGACGATGAGCAAGTCCAAGGGCAACGTCGTGCCGCCCAGCTCGGTCATCGAGCCCTATGGCGCCGACACCATGCGCCTGTCCATCCTCTTCATCGCCCCTCCCGAGAAGGACTTCGACTGGGATCCCAAGGCCGTTGCGGGCTGCAACCGCTTCCTCAAGCGTTCCTGGCGCACCGTGTGCCAGCTCGCCCAGACGGCCGCCAAGGGCGATGTTGAGGGCACGCTTGCCGACGAGGCCTCCAAGACGCTCTATCGCGAGCTCAACCGCACGGTCATGAAGTGCACCGAGGACTTCGACCGCACGCAGTTCAACACCGCCATCTCGGCTGTCATGGAGATGGTGAACGCCGCTGACGACTATCTCAAGGCAGTCGGTGCCGCCGATCGCAACGAGGCCCTGTGCTTCCTGGCTGCCAGCGACATTGTGCGCTGCCTGGCTCCCATCTGCCCCCACTGGGCCGAGGAGCTCTGGCACGAGCAGCTGCACGAGACGGGCTCGGTCTACAACGCCGCTTGGCCTGAGTACGACCCCGAGGCCGCCAAGGCCGACGTGGTCGAGGTCGCCGTCCAGGTGTGCGGCAAGGTTCGTGTGCACGTGGACGTTCCCCGCGAGATGGACGCCGACGAGCTCGGTAAGGTCGGCCTTGAGGCTGCCGCCAAGTGGGTCGAGGGCAAGACCGTGATTAAGGTCGTCGCCATTCCTGGCAAGCTGGTCAACATCGTGGCGAAGTAAGCCGCTGGGCTCCCGGCGGGCTGGGTGTTCGCCTGGTGCTCAAACAGTC
>USJP01000305.1 GCA_900555105.1 uncultured Coriobacteriaceae bacterium
TCAGCGTCTCCGCTACGACGCGCGCCCCGCGTGTCGGCGAGCAGGAGGGCGTCTCCTACTACTTCCTCACCGAGGAGGAGTTCCGCCGTCGCATCGACGCTGGCGACTTCCTCGAATGGGCCAACGTTCACGGCAACCTCTACGGCACGCTGGTGAGCGAGGTTCGCTCCAGGCTTGAGGGTGCCTCGCTCATCTTGGAGATCGATCCCCAGGGCGCCATGAACGTGCGTCGCATGATGCCCGACTGCGTGCTTGTCTTCATTGCCCCGCCCAGTGTGGAGGTGCTGCGCGAGCGCCTTATCGGACGCGGCTCTGAGACGCCGGAGACGCTTGCCGTGCGCTTGGCCGACGCCGAACAAGAGATGCTAACCGCCAAAGATTATGACGAGGTTGTAGTTAACGACAATCTCGACGTTGCAGTTCAGCGTTTCATGGAGATAATGAAACGTTACGAAGACTAGTAATCTTTAACCTGCAACACTCAGCCCATTCGGGCGGGTCTGGAAGGATGGATAATGTCCGTAGTTGATCCCACCATTGACGAGCTGCTTGCTGTGACCGACGAGAACCGCTTCCTCCTGTGCGAGATGGCGGCCCGCCGTGCCCGTGACATCAACGATATGATGCGCAACCAGCACAACCGCGCCGAGCAGCTTGCCGATATCGAGGATATCTCGATGCTCATGAGCGACGACGAGGGCCATGCTCCCAACCCGCTTTCCATCGCCTTCAGCGAGATTGCTCCCAAGCATGACGAGGATGGCGACCTGGAGCCGGGTTCCCTGAGCTTTGACGAGCGCAACCTCAACAAGGCCCTCGGCCTTGCCGAGGCCCCCGAGGCTGAGGAAGAGGTCTCCATCGACGACCTCGTCTCCCAGATTGACGAGGCCCTCGAGGCTCAGCCCGCCGAGGCTGCCGAGGTTGCTGCCGACGACGAGCCTGCGCAGGCTTAGTCGTGGCGGCGTTTGTTTGCCTGGTCCACTATCACGAGATCGGTCTCAAGGGAAACAATCGCAGCACGTTCGAGCATAAGTTGATCGACAACTTGCGGGCAACCCTCAAGGGGTTGCCCGTTTCGTCTGTCGAGCGCATCTCCGGACACCTGCTTGTGAGGCTTGCCCCTGCTGCCGACTATGATGCGGCCATGACTGTCTATGGGCGCATTCGCCAGACCCCTGGCGTTGCCCGCGTGTCGTTTGCTCGCTGCTGCGAGGTCTCAAGCGAGCAGTATTGCGAGGCGGCCTATCTCGAGCTTGCCGCATCCGGCGATTTCGAGAGCTTTAAGGTCGACTCGCGTCGCTCCAACACTAACATCGCTCTCAATTCGCTCGACCTCAACAGGGAGGTCGGCTCGTATCTGTGCGAGCGCTTCCCCGACAAGGTCGTGCGCATGAAGGGGCAGGACCGCACGGTCCACGTCTACGTCATCCAGGGATCGGTCTACGTGTACGTCAAGACCGACGAGGGCGTCGGTGGCCTTCCGGTCGGTTCGGCTGGCAAGGTCATCTCGCTTCTGAGCAGCGGCATCGACTCCCCGGTTGCTTCCTGGCGCATGCTGCGTCGAGGGGCGATCGTCGTGGGCCTGCACTTCTCGGGCCGTCCTCAGACCTCCGACACGAGCGAGTGGCTTGTACAGGACATCATCGAGAAGCTGTCGCCTGCTGGCGGCTTCGGAAGGCTCTACGTGGTGCCGTTCGGCGACATTCAGCGCCGCATTGCCCGCGCCGTGCCCGATGACCTGCGCATCATCATGTATCGCCGCATGATGTTCTCGTTTGCCTGCCGCTTGTCTGCCATCGAGCATGCAAAGGCCCTGGTCACCGGCGAGAGCCTGGGCCAGGTTGCCTCTCAGACTCTTGAGAACATCATGGCGGTCGACGAGATGTCCACCATCCCCGTGTTCCGCCCGCTTATCGGCAGCGACAAGCGCGAGATTATGGCGGAGGCCGAGCGCCTCGGCACGCTTGAGATCTCCAACCAGAAGGCGGCCGACTGCTGCACGCTCTTCATGCCGCGCAGTCCTGAGACGCACGTACGTCTTTCTGAGGCTCACGAGGTGTGGGACTCGTTTGACCACGAGGCCATGCTCGATGAGATGATGGACCTGCTTGAGTACCGTAGCTTCAACTGCCCCTCCTACGTGGCTCCCAAGCAGTTCCACGAGATCCACCCCGAGCTCGCTCCCGCCTTGCGGCTCTAGCCGCTTAGGGCGCGATACGCGTGACGGGCGTCAAACACCACGTGACGTAGGTCACATGTGACGCGTCTGTGACAAAATTAATGTGTCTACCTGCTGATTTGACGCAATTGAGACAAGACACGCCCCCGCCGGGAGCCGTATGGTTCGCTGCGGGGGTGTTTTGTTGTGGCTCAGATAAAGTCGTCTCAGTTCAAACAGATGCGTGTGGGGAGCCCTGTGGATGATTGCTGCGGCGGGGTGGACGTCGGCTGCAACGCGGGGAGTCAGCCTGCAGGAGGCGGGCCGGCTGCAGGTCAGCCTTTCGAGAGTCGGTCCTTTTCATTCGACTATGCGAGCCGCATGGGGACGGTGCGTCAGAGGGCGCGGCAGGCGCTGAAGATGCAGATGCCCTCGAAGCCCGTGCTGGTTGCCATCGCCGTGCTCATGGCGGCTTGCATTGCGCTCGGAGTCGTTGCGGTACGTGGCGTCTTTGATACCGGCGTTGTTATTACGCGTGGTTCAGATTATGTGATGCAATCAAATAGCGATACAACAGCCCAGGGGAGTAGCGTGCCAGGATCCGGGTCGGGGGAGACGCGGCCTGAGTCAGGCATGTCTGCGGAAGGGTCGGGAACGCCGGGGTCGCATGCGGGTTCGGACGCCGCAGGGTCGGTTGCGGCGAGCTCGACGGTGGCAGGGCCGGATACGATG
>USJP01000306.1 GCA_900555105.1 uncultured Coriobacteriaceae bacterium
CTGCCTCAGCGACGGACAAGGTCGATAAGTTGCTGCCTGGAGTGAATGTCGAGCTTACGATAGACCGCCTTGACATGCGTTTGAACGGTTCCGATAGACACGCCCATGAGCTCGGCGATCTTCTTTTGACTGTTGCCCTCAGCCAAAAGGCGCGCAACCTCAGCCTCGCGGTCAGTAAGCGCAAAGCCCTCAAAGATGGCAAGCGTCGCATCGTTGGTGCAGGTATCGGGGTCGGTGCCTAATGGCGCGGCGGCAACCGGGGCTCCGGATGTTGGGCCCATGACGCGGGCAAAGAAAACAACGGAGACAACCACGAGGGCAAAGGTCACAGCCGCCGCCAGCAAAGTCGGCGACTCAAGCTCCGCAAAACCAACCGCCCCCAACACGGCCGGAACCACGACGTAACCGAACAGCGATGAGACCGCATCAGTCAGCAAAAACGGCACGGCGAACGCAGCGAGGGCATCGTCGGAATCATGGGCTCTGTCGGCAAGTACGAGCCAGAACAGCAAGCCCAAAATGGTGCGCCCCACCACCATGATCTGTTTGCCGGCCCCCATGGCTCCCGTCCCAGCGTACGACATGAGAAAGAGTCCGGCAAACAACACCACCGTGGCAAGCGGCCACACAAAACGCGGGAGCCCTTGAAGAGAGCCGCTTTGCAGGCAGTACGCCAAAACAATACCCGCCAGACCTATCGTAAGCCAGTCTTGGGGCGTCACCGCCGGTGAAAGCAGGGCTCCGTCAAGCGGACCAAACGCAACGGCGCGCGTGACGGCGGCAATCACCAAAAAGAGGGCAAGAAGCCCCGTCACCCCGCGCAGCGACTGGGCGCAGACGCGCCATGCAGGCACACGAGAAGCCTCGTCGTTACACTGGCGGGACACATCTTCCCCGCCCGCCACTAGACCATGGCAAACCACGAGGGCGCATATGACCGAGAGAACAGGGAACCCCGCCATTACAACGACGTTCGCCCCAGCCGCAAGCGAACTTGCCGCGCGGAGAAAAAAGCTCAGCGAAAAAGAGAGGCAGCACGCGAGCGCGCATCTCGAGGGGCAAAGAGACCGCACCCAAACTGCCCAAACGCATGTGAGCCAAACAAAAACCAATGCATAAAAAACAACGTCTACCAGCGCCAACACTATAGCGACAAGGCCCGTGGGTACCACAAAGAGCTCAATGAGTTTGCAAGCGAATTGCACGAAGGAAACACCAGCGACGACCCGGCATGCTCGGCGACCTTGTACGCGATGACGCATCCGAGGCGATGCGGCCAAGACGCACAGCCCAAGACAAATCACGCAAGCAAGGAACAGCGCATACCAACCACGCGACACGGCAGGCGAAAAATCATGACCGGCAAGCACATAGAACCCCGTCGGCCTCCTGAGAAGAGGCCACCATAGCGTAAGGCCGAGGAGGCCTACAAGAAACCCGCGACCCTGCCGCAGGCGAGCAACGAGTGCGCGCACGGTGCATACCCCCGATAATCCAAATCAATCGGGCGCCATACAGACGCCCGGAGCAAGTCGCTCACCAATCCTGCCAAAAGGCAAAAACAAACACCGGCGCCATTTTAACCCTCCCCACCGCTCCCGGCCTATCAAGAAGCGCGCGAGTTTGCCCTTTAAGAGGGACCAAAGGACGTCCCGCATGGCACCCCGCATGCCACCCAACAGTCAGTTTTCATAAAAATGCGAGCTACATAGCGCAATCCCATGTTTTATGGATGCCCCGCATGCCTCCCGGCCCCAAAAATCCCGCGCTTTATGGCCTTTGCCAACGACGCCAGGTTGCAATCTTGAAAACGTCAAAGGCGCGGCGGAAAGGCAACCTGGAGGCATCGCAGATAAGGGGTCTGCAGCCGTTCAGACAGCACCCGCCCATGCCAAGGAACGCCCGCATGGCATAAACCATGCAGGCACCAGACGAAAGGGGAACACCATGTCCAACATCACTCGTAGGCATCTCGTCGAAGGCGCCGCACTCGGAGCAGCCGCACTGGGAACCGCCAGCCTTGCCGGCGTGGCCATTGCAGACGAGCAGACATTTGACGAGGAGTATGACGTTGTCGTGCTCGGTATGGGCGCAGCCGGCATGAACGCCGCCATCGCAGCCTACGAAGAGGGCGCGAAGGTGCTTCTGTGCGAGAAGGCCCCCGAGGGAGCCGTGAGCGGCAACACTCGCTTCGCCGGACAGAACGTCCTTTCCACCGATGACGCCGACGCCTTCTACACCTATCTCACCGGTCTCATGGGCAACTATGCCAACTACGACGCCGAATGTCTGCGCGCTTACGCCGACGAGGCCGCCAAGAACTGGGACTGGTCCATCAACGTCCTGGGCGTCGACCCCGAGAAGGCCTGCCCCGAGAACGAAGACGGAATCGGCACGCCCGACCATCCCACCTGGGTCTGGAAGGACGACGCCTGGCACATGGGCCGCGGCGGCTGGGTTCCCATGTGGAACGAGTTCCCTGAGCTCGAAGGCAACGAAGCAAGCCTGAACATCCTGTTCAACGCCACCGAGTTCGACATGTCCTATTTCAACACGCTTGTCGAGAACGTTGAGAAGCGCGCGGGCGACAACTTGACCGTGTGGTACGGCGCCCCTGGCAAGGAACTCATCCAGGGCGAGGACGGCTCCGTCGTGGGCGTCATCGTAGAAAAGGACGGCACCGAGGTTCGCGTCGGCGCAAAGGGCGGCGTCTGCATGTGCTGCGGCGGCTTCGAGTCCAACCGCGCCATGCTCTCCAGCTTTGCCCAGCTCCCCTATCTGTATCCTCGCGCCGGCGCATACAACGACGGCGACGGCATCAAGATGTGCCAGGGCGTAGGCGCGCAGCTTTGGCACATGTCCAAC
>USJP01000307.1 GCA_900555105.1 uncultured Coriobacteriaceae bacterium
ATGTGGGACCCGACCTCGGTGTGGATCGGCCCCGACGTCACGATTGGCCGCGACACCGAGATCCTGCCGGGCACGATGCTGTGGGGCGACACCCACATCGGCGAGAACTGCGTCGTTGGCCCCCAGACCCGCCTCACCGACACGCGCGTGGGTTCGGGCTGCGTCGTGGACGAGACCGTGGCCGTGCAGGCCGTGATTGACAACGACGTGGAGTGCGGCCCGCGCGCCTACCTGCGTCCCGGCGCCCATCTGTGCGACGGCTCCAAGGCGGGCACGCATGTGGAGATCAAGAAGTCCACGGTGGGCAAGGGTTCGAAGGTGCCGCACCTCTCCTACATCGGCGACTGCACCATCGGCGAGGGCGTCAACATCGGTGCGGGTACCATTACCTGCAACTATGATGGCAAGAACAAGAACGCCACTACTATCGGCGACGGTTCGTTCATCGGCTCGGACACCATGCTTGTGGCCCCCGTCAACATCGGCAGCCGTTGCACGGTGGGCGCCGGTTCCACCATTACTCGCGACGTGCCCGACGGCGCCCTTGCGGTGGAGCGCTCCGAACAAACGGTGAAGCCTGGCTGGCGTCCTAAATGGGACCGCGCTTAGCGTATAAACTGGAGTATTGTTTGTACGATGCGTTTTTATATGCAACTGTAGGCTGGGCACACAACGTTTGAGAGGGGCACGGAACAGATGAATCCCATCCAGAAGAGCATGAAGGTCTTCTCCGGCACGTCGAATAGGGCGTTCGCCGAGTCGGTGGCCGCAAAGCTCGGCACGACGCTGGGAGATCTGCAGATCGAGAAGTTCGCCAACGGCGAGATTTACACGCGTTTTGCTGAGAGCGTGCGCGGCTGCGACGTCTTCTTCATCCAGTCGGTTTCTGGTCCTCACCTTAACGACATGCTGATGGAGGTCCTGATCGCGGCCGACGCTGCCAAGCGTGCCTCCGCTCGTACCTTCACCGCCGTGCTTACCCACTACGCCTACGCTCGTCAGGACCGCAAGGCCCAGCCCCGCGAGCCCATCACGGCCCGCCTGGTCGCCGACCTCTACGAGGCCGCGGGCGTCAACCGCGTCATCACGGTCGACCTGCACCAGGGCCAGATCCAGGGTTACTTCGACGTCCCGGTGAACCACCTCACCGCCATGCCCATCTTCGCCGAGTACTACACGGCCAAGGGCTTCGACATGAACAACACCGTCGTCGTTTCGCCCGACGTGGGTCGCGCCAAGGCCTCCAAGCGTCTGGCCGACATGCTCGGCTGCGACCTGGCCGTTGCCCACAAGAACCGCGCCGCCCACAACGAGGCCGAGGTCATGGGCATCCTGGGCAACATCCAGGGCAAGACCTGCATCATCAACGACGACATGATCGACACCGCCGGCACCCTGTGCGGCGCGGTGCGCGAGCTCAAGAACCTCGGCGCCGGCGACATCTACGTGGGTGCCACGCATGGCCTGTTCTCCGGCCCCGCCTACGAGCGCCTGCTTGACCCGACCCTGCCCATCGTCGAGGTCGCCGTCACCGACGCTGTGCCCGTGCCCGTGGAGAAGCGCGGCGACCGCATCAAGGTCCTGTCGCTTGCCGACGAGTTCGCCAAGGCCATCCAGAACGTGTACGACGAGACGTCCGTCTCCAAGATGCTGGGTGTCAATCCCGAGTTCTAATCCGATTGGGGCAGGCCAGGACATGTGCCGTGGCCTGCCTTTTGTTTTTTCTGCAAGCAAGGTACAATGCGAGTGGTCGAGCCAGGGTTGCCTGGCTCGATTTGTATAGGAGGGGTCAGATGGCGGGCAAAACCGTCAAAGACGTGCCGGTTGGCATTGTGTGCGGCCTGGGAAACCCTGGCAGCGAGTATGAGCGCACGAGGCACAACGCCGGATTTTTGGCAATCGACGTGTTGGCCAATGAGCTGGGCGCACGCTACTGGAAAAACAAGCCGGGGGCTGCGGTGTGCGAGGTGAGCGTTGCGGGCCGCAAGGTCGTGCTTGTGAAGCCTCAGTCGTACATGAACGTCTCAGGCGGTCCTCTCAAGAAGATCGCCGGGGAGTACCGCGTGCCCGCCGCCGGCATCCTGGTGATTCACGACGAGCTTGAGCTGCCCGCAGGTGCAGTGGCGCTTAAGATGGGCGGTGGCCACGCCGGCCACAACGGCCTGCGCTCTATCGGTGAGAAGCTGGGCACCCCCGACTACCCGCGCGTACGCTGCGGCATCGGTCGCCCGCCGGGAAAGATGGCCCCGGCCGACTACGTCCTCCAGCAGCTGCGCGGCCGCGACTGGGAGGAGTTCGAGGTCACGGCGGCCGATGCGGCTCTTGCGGCCCGTTTCGCCCTGGAGCAGGGTGTGGCTGCGGCACTTGCCAAGTACCCGGCTAAGAAGTAGGGGCCTGCGAGGCGCTGGGCGCCTTGGTGTGAGTTTTTCAATCAGCGGTTTTCTGTGGGTGACAGACGGAGCGCAGGGGTCGCATCATGGCGCGCATAGGAGAGTCGAACAATGCTGACGGGGAGGGAACCGTGCATCGAATTCTAAAGAAGGAGCTTCTGGCGCAGGGCACGTGGCTCATGCGCGTGGAAGCGCCGGCCGTTGCGGCCAAGGCGCAAGCTGGTCAGTTCTTCCTGGTACGCGCACGTGAGGGAGCCGAGCGTGTGCCGTTTACGTTCTGTGATTGGAACGCCCAAGAGGGCTGGATCGAGTTCGTGTTCCTCGTGGTGGGACGCACGACCGAGCTGCTTACCACCTTCGAGGAGGGCCAGGACCTGCTCGACGTGACAGGTCCTTTGGGCAACCCCTCCAACATGGAAGGCGTCGCCGGGCAGCGCTGGGCCGTGGCCGGAGGCGGCGTGGGCCT
>USJP01000308.1 GCA_900555105.1 uncultured Coriobacteriaceae bacterium
AGGACGGCCAGCCCCCTGCCGGCACCCCCGGCAACGAACAGAACGGTGAGCTCCCCGTAGATGGAAACAGCGAGCCTCCGACCAGGTCTGACGACATGCAAAACAACCAGCTCACCGGCGACGCCGCGCAAGCCGGCCAATCTGGCTCTGCAACGTCGCAAACAATCCAACCTTCCGACGGCAACCCTCAGTCCGACAGCGCCTCCAACACCCAGGCTTCCACTGACTTCTACATGCAGGACAAAGTCAATGCCTTCTCCGGCGTGACCGCGGCAGCATAGCAACAAACAGCTCACAAGCGGCATGTATTGGCGGGCCGTAGTATCCACACGGACGCTCCGGCCTGCCAATTAATTCCTGTCGCGTCGCCCGAATGGCAGCCAAACGAGTTTCGGTGCAGTAATCCCGACCCACCTGGCAGCCAAACGAGTTTCGGTGCAGTGATTTCAGGCGATTGGGGCTCGAATCCCCTGTTCTAACCGACCAGACCTCAAAACAGTGAGGCCAAGCAGGTCATTTCGTTGTTTTTACAACGAAATATACAAGCGAATCCACCATTTGCCTGGATTGATAGAGCGCGGACTGCACCGAAACTCATTTCATTGCCAATGCACCCGCCAAAACTGCACCGAAACTCGTTTCGCTGCCAATTGCGCCAGGTTTGCAGGCTTTCCTATGCAAGTCCCACCATCGGGGGCGACTTCTCGGAACGGAGGGCACATGCGAACGCCCGTGCACGCGCGGCCCACGGCGCGGCAACCTCCCCGCACCCGTGCATCCGCTTTCAGCGTGACGGCGTCCGCCCTCCCTTTTGGTATAATCGCATGTCGCTACGACGAGGCGACTGGGGGTCTTTGATGCACGGTGGGAATACGACGACATCGATCGCGCGGAATCTGCCGGCACGCGACCTTGCCTGCGCACTGGGCCTGTCAATCCTCTTTCCCTACTTCCGGGCCTTCTTCCTGAGTATCGTAAAGACAGCGGAAATCCACTCAGTGGGCGCTTTCGAGGGTGCATTCTGCACGTTCGCTATCACTTTCGCCCTGTGCGCCGTAGCCGCACTCGTCATAGGCCCGCGTCTGGCCAGGCTGGCCACCTCAAAGAAAGCCCTGCTCGCCAGTGGCATACTCGGTTCGATTGGTTGCCTGCTTCTCTGGCTCGCACCCCTCGGAACACTCGAGCTCGCTCAATGTGTCGTAGGCACGGCAACCAACGTTATTTTCTTCACCGTGTGCCTGTTCTCTTACCTCGCCGCCCTCGAATCCATGGAGCTGCGCCGGGCGACGCTCATCGTAGTGCTTGGATTTGGCCTGTGCTTCGCAAGCAACCTCTTCTATCTCGTCCCCACAGTAGTTCAGGCTGGTCTCTGCGTCGTTTCCCCGTTCATTGCAGCCCTATGCACCCCGCAGCCCGCCCAACCTGCACAAACCGCAGCTTGCAAAGAAGCCGCCTCGCCCTTCAGCACCGCGTCGCTGGCCCTTTGCATCCTGCTCGCACTCTTCTGTGTCATGGGCAACTTCATCCGCGGCGTCACGAACCCGTGGTTCGACATCTCGGATATCTCGATTCGCACGCTCTATATGAGCCTCGTCAACATTGCATTCGTCGTGGTCACGGCAGCGCTTCTGGTGCGCGGCGCTTCGCTCAACCGAGTTGTCTTCTTTAACTGGATTGCGTACATGCTCCTCTTCTTCGCTGGCGTGCTCGTCATGGCAGTTGCGCCCGAAGATGCCGCCCGGCTCGGCTCGAACCTTGCCACGAGTGCCCGCGTCGGCTTCACCATGCTGCTCGTACTCTTCGTCGTGGCCCCCGAGCGCTGGTCGAAAATGGACCTCACCAAGCGAGCGAGCCTCTTCCTGCTTATCCCCGAGGCACTGGCGGCGCTCGTGCGCTACATCGCCGTGCCCGCACACCTGTCGCAAGCGCAGGGCGGGCAGGCCGCGCTCATGACCTATGGTGGCACGGTCGTCATCTTCATTCTGTCAGCCGCCATCGTCATCATGCTCGGTTTCCTGCTGCTGCGCTCTACGGAAGCGGCCGCCCAAGGCGCAATGCCTATCGACCCCGCAGCCGACCTCACGGTGGCCATCGCCGTGCAGGACACCGTGGAGGAGCTCGTCTCTCATGAGCTCGCCAACCGCTACGGTCTCACCCCACGCGAGGCAGAAGTGGTGCGCTGCGCAAGCCAGGGCCACTCCCTCGAGAAGACCGCCGAGCTTCTAGGCGTCTCGGTCAACACGGTGCGCACGCACAATCGCTCCGCCTACGCAAAGATGGGTGTCCACTCCCGACAGGAAATCATCGAGCTTGCATCCGCCGTAAAGGCAGAACTCGCCGAGAAGCACTAGTAGTGCGACAAGCACGCGCCTTCTGCCGCTTCGCCATTACAACCGCATAGGTGGAAGCACACGCAATTGGCCAGCCGCCCTTGGCCATCGTCTGGGCATGCGCAATTGGCCGGCTGCCTTCAGGCATCGTCCGGACATGCACAATTGGCCGGCTGCGCCCGATCATCATTTGAGCACACGCAACGAGGCGCCTGCGCGTAACCATCGCCCAGGCGCGTGGCTTAACCCACCTCGTCTCTCTTTTGTGAGTTGACACAATAACCCCAGGTAAAACCCTTCGTCTCGCCCATGCGATGTGAAACGCGGGCATGTGGGTTACCTTTCATCTCGTCGAGCCGGACGCAAGCCCGGCATTACGCGCCCCTACCGGCGGCGAGCGCGCCAGGCATACCGCATGCCGAGTGCGCACACCGCAAGTGGGGGACATTCGAGGAGAAAGGTTGACCGATGGAGATGAACCGCAGGAGCTTCCTCAAGACCGCCGGTG
>USJP01000309.1 GCA_900555105.1 uncultured Coriobacteriaceae bacterium
CTTTCGTATGAAACCGCGCAGGTGGGATTAATCCCTTGGGCTCTCCCCCGAGATGCCTCACCTGCTTCTGCATGCCATATGCATGCGTTGAGGACAATCTAGTCCCGAAGGCATGCGCTGAGAAGTGCGGGTTGTTTGATGGGGGTTAAAGCTATATATTGAAACCCGTATGAGCTGGAACGATGAAGGGGATATCTCGACAAGCACGTTTCATAACCGAAAAGTCAGTCACTTGTTTCGCCAGGGCCAGGGGGAAGTCATGGAAGATAGCGAGCGCAAGCTTTTTATGGACGTCGTCGACTTGGGGAGTCTCTCCAAAGCCGCCGCAAAACATTTTGTGACGCCCCAATCGGTGTCGCAGCACATCCGCAGGCTTGAGGGCGAACTGGGCTTTCCCCTGCTCGTGCGCACTGCGCAGGGCGTGTCTCCCACCGAGGCCGGGTGCATGTTCTACGAAGGCTGCAAAGACATCGATGAGCGCCTCGAGCGGCTTCTTTCCCAATGCCGCGAGGAGGCCGGCATCATGCGCGCAACCTTGCGCCTGGGCTCGTCTCCCAGATATTCACTTGCGCTTTTCTCAAAATTCGTCCCCCAATACCTGCGCAGCCATCCCAATGCAAAAATCGAGTACGTGGATGTGGACTCGCACCCTCTCGAGGGCCTACTCATGGGCGAATACGACGTGCTCGAGGGCGTCGAGCCCCAAGACCGCGCCTTTGCCTTCGAGCCCCTACTCGCCTCAAAACGCTGCTGCATGGTCGCGCCCGAAAACCCTCTCTCGAGTCGCGAGGTCATCGAGCCGGCCGACCTCATCGACATGGACGTCTACATTTTCAGTAAACGTTGGGCCGCCCGCCTGCGCGAGTATCTCGACAAGGTCTGTCCCGAAGTCAATCTGATAGAGCTGCCGGGTTCTACCTTCGAGGCAGCGCTGCGCCAGCTTGACCCAACGCGCACCGTCCATCTCCTTCCCGAGCAGTTGACTGGTCGCTACCAGGAGCTCATCCCCATCCCCTTCGACGTAGACGTGACCACGCAATATGGCCTGGTATATCTCCCCAAATCCCAAGCACGTCTGCATGCCCTGCTTGAATGCGCCCGCAAGGTATACGGCGCCCACATCACGACCACCGCATAGCGTTGCAGCGCGCCGTCCACCGCACCCCATAGACCATTGAGCTGATTCGTTTCGACTTCGCAACAAATGCCACACAACGCTTTCGCGCGATAAAGAACAGTCCAGTATACTGTTTCCGTTACATACCGAGGGCAGAGCCATGCCGGGCCCTCGCCAAATGAAAGGAGCACCGATGTCCGAGCGCAAAAAGATGCCCTTGGCGATGCAGATTCTCGTCGCACTCGTCTTGGCAATCATTGCAGGCCTGCTCATGCAAGGCTGTGTCGATATTGCCGACACCTACATCAAGCCCTTCGGCACAATCTTCTTGAACCTCGTTAAGTTCATCGTCGTGCCCATCGTGCTTTTCTCCATCATGAGCGGCATCATCTCGATGCGCGACATCCGCAAGGTCGGCTCCATCGGCCTCAAGACCGTCGTGTACTACCTGTGCACCACGGCCATCGCCATCATCCTGGGCATGATTACCGGCTCGCTGTTCAAGGGCCTCTTCCCGCAGCTTGATACCAGCGAGCTGACCTATGAGGCCACCGACCCCACGCCCATCATGGACGTCGTGGTCAACATCTTCCCCTCCAACTTCATCACGCCCATGTCCAGCTCCTCGATGCTGCAGATCATCGTCATGGCGCTGCTCATCGGTTTCGGCATCATCCTGGTGGGCAAGGAGGCCGAGCCCGTCGCCGACGGCGTTCAGCGCCTCAACCTCGTGTTCATGAAGGTCATGGAAGTCATCCTCAAGCTTTCCCCCATCGGCGTGTTCTGCCTGCTGACCCCCGTCGTCGCTACCAACGGCGCCAAGGTTCTCGGCTCCCTTGCGATGGTGCTCCTCGCCGCCTACATCTGCTACATCGTGCACATGGTCGTAACGTACTCCATCTCGGTGAAACTCCTGGGCAAGATGAGCCCCGTCGCCTTCTTCAAGGCCATGATTCCCGCCATCGTGTTTGCCTTCTCCTCCGCCAGCTCCGTAGGCACCCTGCCCATCAACATGGAGTGCAACAAGAAGATGGGCGTGAAGGACGAAATCTACTCCTTCGTGCTGCCGCTCGGTGCCACCATCAACATGGACGGCACTGCTATTTACCAGGGCGTTTGCACCATGTTCATCGCTGCATGCTATGGAATCAACCTTGACTTCGGCCAGATGGCCACCGTGGTGCTCACCGCCACGCTTGCCTCCATCGGCACCGCCGGCGTGCCCGGCGCCGGCATGATCATGCTCGCTATGGTCCTCGCCTCCGTGGGCCTGCCCGTCGACGGCATCGCCCTTGTCGCCGGCATCGACCGCATCTTTGACATGGGCCGCACCACGGTCAACATCACCGGCGACGCCAGTGCCGCCGTCGTGGTGAACAACCTCGAGAACAGGAAGGAAGCGCGCAAGGCCGCATAAACCGCGCCTCTTCACAACGCACTTCAACAACGAAGCCCCGCTCGCTAGCTTCACAGGGGCTTCGTTTTGCGCAAGGGAAGGAAGGGTGGAACGTCAGCGACCCATCTACAACGCCGAGGCTATGAGACGTGCCGTATACGGGTCGGACGGGCTGGAAAGGACCCGCTTGGTAGCACCGACCTCCACGATGCGACCCTCGCGCATCACGGCCACGCGGTCGCAAAAGTCCTGGACGAGAGCAAGATCATGGCAGATGAACAGCACCGCCATGCCAAGCTCGGCATTGAGCTCGCGCAA
>USJP01000310.1 GCA_900555105.1 uncultured Coriobacteriaceae bacterium
GTGGGCTTTTCGGGCTTGCTCGAACGCGCTTCGTACTTTAGCGGGTTTTGAGCCAGGCGTCGACGTCGGTAGCGCAGCGCATGCCTTCGTCAATGGCGTTGACGACAAGGCTTGCGCCGTGACGTGCATCTCCACAGACAAAGAAGCCGTCGCGGCCAGCCACCTTAAACATGTCGGGGCCGCTTTGCGCCATGCAGACGGGCAGTCGCCTCGCCCCATTTGTCATCGCGATGCCCAGTGCGCCGAACGCTTCGGGCTCAGGGCCGGCAAAGCCGCGCGCCACCAGCACGAGGTCAGCAGGGATAAGACGTTGTGTTCCTGCAACGGGTTGGGGCTTGCCGTCCTCCCAGCGAACCTCGCACACCTTGAGCTGGCGGGCATGGCCCTGCTCGTCAGCGATGACTTCGAGGGTGTTCGTGGACCACTGGCGCGGGTCTTCGCCCTGCTTGGCCGCCGCCTAGAGCTGGCCGTAGTCGTTTGTGTACACGTCGGGCCAGCAGGGCCAAGGGTTGGACTCTTGGCGCACGGGCGACGGCGCGGGGTGATACTGCAGCTGCGTGACGCTCTTGGCTCCCTGCCTGAGTGCTGTGGCCAGGCAGTCGGTGCCCGTGTCGCCGCCTCCCACGACGACGACGTCAAGGCCGCGGGCGTCGATCGACGGGGCTGTGCCGTCGAGGACGGCCTTTGTGGCCTCCGTGAGGTAGTTGAGCGCAAGTGTGACGCCCTGGGCCTGTGCGCCGGGGACATCGAGCGTGCGTGCCTTTCTGGCTCCTGTGGCAACGACGATGGCGTCGAAATCCCCGGTAATCTCAGAGCTGGCCTGGGTCTCGAGCACAACGCGGCACCCGGCCTCTTCCAGCAGGGCCACGCGGCGCATGATGACGTCTTTGGGCAACTTCATGCAGGGGATGCCGTACATAAGCAGGCCACCTGGACGGTCCGCGCTCTCGAAGACGGTGACGTCGTGGCCGGCCTGCGTAAGCTGCCAGGCACAGGCCAGGCCGGCAGGCCCCGAGCCCACGACGGCGACGCGCTTGCCGGTTTTGACGCGGGAGACGGGGGCCTTGACCCATCCCTTTTCGAAGGCGTGCTCCACAATGGCGCGTTCGTTGTCTCGGATGCATGTAGGATCGTCGTGCAGGCCCAGGTTGCATGCCTTTTCGCACAGCGCCGGACATACACGCCCCGTGAACTCGGCGAAGGGGTTCGTAAGCGTCAGGCGCTCATAGGCCTGTTGCCAAAGACCGCGCCACACGAGGTCGTTCCACTCGGGGATGAGGTTGTGCAAGGGGCAGCCCGAAAGGGCTCGAGAGATGCCGAAAGCGATTCCCGATTGGCAAAACGCCACACTACAGCCCATGCAGCGACCGGCCTGCTTGCGCTGGGTGTCGTCATCGTTGGGCACGGCAATGTCGTTCCAGTCGGCGAGGCGGTTGAGGCAGGGCCGTGTGGCGTGGTCGACGCGCTCCTGTGTGAGAAATCCACCAATCTGTCCCATCGTCTCTCCTTATGCCTGGTTGCCGGTCATGACCGCGAAGGCGTCGCGCAGCGCGTCGTCATGCGTCTTGCCTTGGTCTTCTTCGTTTGCAATGAGCGTGAGCATCCGGTTGTAATCGGTCGGAATGACCTTCTTGAAGCGGTGCTGCACATTTTCAAACTGGTAAAGCATCTTGATGGCGCGCGGCGAGTTCGTCGCCTTAACATGGTTGGTCATGAGGGTGCGAATCTGCATGATCTCCTCGGGGGAGGGGGCCTCGATGGTCACCATGTCGTGGTTGGTGCAGTCGTCGAGCGTTTCGAACTCGTCGTAAACGTAGGCGACACCGCCGCTCATGCCTGCTGCGAAGTTAAGGCCCACGGGACCCAGGACGAGTACGACGCCTCCGGTCATGTACTCGCAGCCGTGGTTGCCTACGCCTTCAACCACGAGCGTCGCGCCGGAGTTGCGGACCGCGAACCTCTGTCCCGCCATGCCGTTGACATAGCCGCATCCGGCGGTGGCGCCGTAAAACGCAACGTTGCCGATGACCATGTTCTCGTCGAACTGAATGGGGGTTGCGGGGTCGGGATGCACGGCGAGCGTTCCTCCCGAGAGACCCTTGCCAAAGTAGTCGTTGGCGTCGCCGCAGATGTTGAGCTCGATGCCTGCGGGCAAGAATGCGCCAAAGCTCTGACCGCCGGACCCAGAGCAATCGATGCGGATGGAGCCTGCGGGCAACCCTTCCGGGTACGCCTTCGTTACCGTGGCGCCCAACATCGTTCCCACACAGCGGTTGACGTTGGTGATGTCGGCATGGAAGCGGGTGGGCGCGAGGCTGTCGCGCGTCGTCTGGGTGAGCGGCACGAAGAGCGTTGCGTCGAGGGTCTTACCAAGCTTGTGGTTGAACGCCATCGCCGGGTCGAAGTGGGGCGTGTCTGCGCCGGGGATGTTTGCGCCGAAGACGAGCTCGGGCTTGGCGAGCACGGCAGAAAGGTCGAGCGTGTTGGCCTTCCAGTTGCCGGGGATTTCAATCTGGCGCAGCAGTTCCACATGACCCACCATGTCGTCGAGCTTGCGGAAGCCCAGGCGCGCCATGATGCCCCTGAGCTCTTCGGCGACGAAGAGCATGAAGTTCACGACGTACTCAGGCTTGCCGGTGAAGCGGGCGCGCAGGTGCTCGTTTTGCGTGGCGACGCCCACCGGGCAGGTGTCCTGGTGGCAGTCGCGCTGCATGAGGCAGCCCAGGGCGATGAGCGGCGCGGTGGCAAAGCCGAACTCCTCGGCGCCCAAGAGGCACGCGATGGCTACGTCGCGGCCCGTGAGGAGCTTGCCGTCAGCCTCAAGCATGA
>USJP01000311.1 GCA_900555105.1 uncultured Coriobacteriaceae bacterium
GCCCGTGCGTCCTGCAGTGGGGGAGAGCGGGGCTGTGGCTGGTCAGGAAGGCGGAGCGACCTTGGGCTCGGCCGCTCCGGGTGTGTCTGGCACCGGCGCCTCCGTGTCGCCCGTTTCAGCGTCGGCGTCCTCAATGGCGGCCGACAAGGGCGTCTTGCGCGTGGGCCAGGTCACGCTCGACCCCTCGCGCAGGCTTGTGCATGTGGGCGAGACACCCGTCGAGCTCACCATGCGCGAGTTCGAGGTGCTGCGCGTGCTCATGGAGAACAAGGACATCGTGCTCTCTCGCGAGAAGATTGCCAATCTTGCATGCGGTTACGACTACATGGGCGAGACCAACATCGTCGACGTGTACGTGCGCCACTTGCGTGCCAAGATTGACGACCGCTTTGGCATCAAGCTGGTGAGCACCGTGCGCGGAGTGGGCTATGTCGTCCGCGAAGGGTAGGCACAAGGAGGGGACGTCTGGTGCCCGCGGCAAGGGCCCCGACTCTTCAGAAGAGAAGAAGGACGGCCGCCCTCAGGACAACCTTTTCACGCGCGGCAAGGAGGGCCGGCCTCGCCGTACTTCCAAGCTGGCGGGTTCCATCTCGCGCGGCATTGCGCTGGACGAATGGATGCGCAAGCTGGGTGAATACGTCCTGCTTGACATGCTTATCGTCTGCGCCATGGTGGTGGGGTTCGTGCTCCAGTGCAACCAGGCGCTGCCCGACGATTTCTTCCGCGGTACAGCCCATCTCGTGTATGCGCCCGGGGTGCAGGTGTGGCTCGACGGCCTGAGCTCCAATGACTGGACGGCCCTGATATATGTCGTGAGCGGTCCCATGTCCCGGAGCTACTCGTTTCCCGTAAGCGATAGTCTTGCCTGGGCGGCGGCGATTGCGTTTGCCGTGGTGGTTTTCCAGGTGCTTTCGCTAATCGACGGGATATTCCTGCCGCGTCACATCCGTCGGCGACTCAAGCCGCTCAACGACCTGGCCCTGACGGCGGAGGCCATGGGCTCGGCGACGGTCGACAACCCCATGGGTAACGCCGCTGGTACGGCGGCCGACAAGATGGAGACGCTCAGGCATGCCATCGACTCGGCCAACGTGAATGCCCCCAATGTCTCGACCGGAGACGCCGACCTGCGCAGCATCGAGGTCGCCCTCAACGGCCTCTTGCGCCAGATGCAGGAGGCCAAGCTTCAGCAGATGCAGTTTGTCAACGACGCGTCGCACGAGCTGCGCACGCCCATTGCCGTCATCCAGGGTTACGTGAACATGCTCGACCGCTGGGGCAAGACCGACCCTGAGGTACTCGACGAGTCCATCGCCGCCCTTAAGCAGGAATCCACGCACATGCAAGAGCTGGTGGAACAGCTCCTCTTCCTTGCGCGCGGCGACGCGGGACGCAACAACCTGCATATGGAGACAATCGACTTGGGTGCCATTGTGCGCGAGGTGTACGAGGAGTCTGCCATGATCGACCCCTCGCATACGTACTGCCTGAGCGTGCAGGGCAAGGTCGCGGATATGCATGCGATGGGGGAGGCCGCAGCCGCACCGACGCGCGAGCTATCGATGCCGACGTGCCTCATGGTAGGCGACGACGCCCTCGTCAAGCAGGCAATGCGCATTCTCGTACAGAAAGCCGTGAAGTACTCGCCCGCCGGCACGCAGATAACGATTGGCTTGCAGGCAGACGGGCGCAAGGTGGCATGCTCTGTGGCCGACGAGGGTATCGGCCTTGCTCCCGAGGAGGTGCCGCACGCCTTCGAGCGCTTCTGGCGAGCCGACGAGGCGCGTCAGGCTGCGGGCGTGGGAGGCACGGGACTGGGCCTGTCCATCGCCAAGTGGATCATGGACGCCCATGAAGGTCGCATCGACGTGGTGAGTTTCAAGGGCGTCGGCACCCGCTTTACGCTGGAGTTCGCAGGGGCATAGGAGTCGTCCGGCCCCTTTGGCTGTCAAACTGTCGCACACAGAGGGACTCGCTGCCCTGCTTGTGCACGAGTTGCCTCGGGCCCCTGTTTTCATTAGCTGCCAGACGGCCGCATGCCAATACCCCGCAACCCACCCATGAGCGCGAGCCACTCTTTGCCCTTGTCGTCCTTGCCGTCAAACTGTCGCACACGACAAGACCCGCCGCCCTCGTTGCCTGGGGGACGGCGGGCCTTGCGTTTACGTGCTCAGATGCCTGTGCGGTGCCTTACAGCTCGGAGTACATCTCCTTGAGCTTGAGCAGGTGGTCGTAGCGGTCCATAGCGGCCTTCTCGTTCTTGGCGAAGAGCTCCTCGGCGCGACCCGGGAACTCGCGGGTCAAGCGGCTGTAGCGAGCCTCGTTCATGAGGAACTCCTGGTAGCCGCCAGCGGGCTCCTTGGAGTCGAGCATGAACTTGCCGCCGGTCTGGGCCTGCGGGTTGAAGCGGAACAGGTTCCAGTAGCCGCAGTCTACGGCGCGCTTCATCTCAGCCTGGCAGTTGACCATGCCGCCCTTGATGGAGTGCATCTCGCAGGGGCTGTAGCCGATGATGAGCGAGGGTCCGGGGTACGCCTCGGCCTCCTGGATGGCCTTGAGCGTCTGAGCGGGCTTGGCACCCATGGCGACCTGCGCCACGTACACGTAGCCGTAGCTGATGGCAATCTCGGCCAGGGACTTCTTCTTGATGTCCTTGCCGGCAGCTGCGAACTGTGCAACCTGGCCGATGTTGGAAGCCTTGGATGCCTGGCCGCCGGTG
This sequence comes from uncultured Coriobacteriaceae bacterium, assembly GCA_900555105.1. Classification (GTDB taxonomy): domain Bacteria; phylum Actinomycetota; class Coriobacteriia; order Coriobacteriales; family UMGS124; genus UMGS124. The sequence continues at coordinate 2,720 of USJP01000311.1, forward strand.
TTGGAGTAGACCTCGGTGTCGAAGACGAACACGTTGACGTCGCGGCCAGAAGCCAGGACGTGGTCGAGTCCGCCGTAGCCGATGTCGTAGGCC